>JAPKZJ010000111.1 GCA_026393855.1 Candidatus Aminicenantes bacterium | reverse complement strand
CGCCGTCATAGCGGGGCTTGAACGCGAACTGGAGTCGGGGCGTCTTTCCCAGCGCCAAATGGGCCAGGAACCGCGTCTCGCTGACCGGACCCTGGAGCCTGCCGCCGGCGAAGACGCCGGCCTTGATCACGGCCGATTTCGTGACGGTCAAGGGGCCGGTATACGGCGGGGAATCGGCTTTGGGCGAAGTGCCGTCCAGGGTGTAGCGGATGTCCGGCCGGAAGCTCTCGCAGGTCATGGTCAAAGCCAGGCCGCGCGGGTCCGGAGCCGCGGCTGGCGCTATCTTGACGGCGTAGATGCTGCGGGCGTAGCTGACGCCCAGACGGTCATAACGGCGGAATTGGGACACCATCCGGGCCAGGAAATCCTCCCAGCTTCGTCCCTCGGGGGCCGACCATCCGGCCTCCGCCATGGCGGCGATCCGCGGGAAAGTCATGTATTCGGCATGGGCGGGGGTGGCGACGAACTCGGTCCAGAGATTGCCCTGGGCGCCGATGATGAAGCGCCCTTCCTCGGCCGTCAGGGCCGCCGGGACGGGCTCGAAGGCGTACACTTTGCTCAACGGAACGTAGCCGCCGATGCCCTGGGGCTCGCGCGACGGGTCGCCTTGATAATAATCGAAGTAGCAGTACGAGGTGGGCGTCATGACCACGGCGTGCTTGGCCTTGGCCGCGGCGATGCCGCCTTCCATCCCGCGCCAGGACATGACCGAGGCGTTGGGGGCTAGCCCGCCTTCCAGGATCTCGTCCCAACCCATCAGCGTCTTGCCGCGGGCGTTGAGGAAGGCCTCGATGCGGCGGACGAACCAGCTTTGGAGCTCCTCCTCACTCTTCAGGCCCTCTGCCTTCATCCGGGCCTGGCACTTCGGGCAGAGCTTCCAGTTCGATTTATCGACCTCGTCGCCGCCGATGTGGATGACTTGGCCGGGGAACAGCTCGATGACCTCGGTCAGGACGTCCTGCAGGAAGTCGAAGGTCTCGTCGTTGCCCGGGCAATAGACGTCCTTGATCGGCCAGACGCCGCCGGGCGGAACGGTGAAGGGGCCGCCGCTGCAGGAAAGCTGGGGATAAGCGGCCAAGGCGGCCAGGCAATGGCCGGGCATCTCGATCTCCGGGACCACGGTGATATGCCGGCTGGCGGCAAAGGCCACGATCTCGCGGACGTCGGCCTGGGTGTAGTAGCCTCCCAAGGTGGCCTTCTCCCCGGCTGCCTGCGGCGGCCGGCTGTTCCAGTTCTTATCCTCGCGATCGACCCGCCAGGCGCCGACCTCGGTCAACAAAGGGTATTTTTTAATCTCGAGCCGCCAGCCCTGATCATCGGTCAGATGCCAGTGGAAAGTGTTCATCTTGTGCATGGCCAGATAATCGAGGTAGCTCTTGATGAACTCCTTGGAAAAGAAGTGCCGCGAACAGTCCAACAGCATGCCGCGCCAGGGCAGGCGGGGCTTGTCCTCGATCCGGATGCAGGGCAGAAGAGCGGGGACCGCGCCTGCCGCGACGGCCCGGCCGTAGGCCTCGGGGGGGAGGAGCTGGAACAGCGACTGGACGCCGTAGAACAACCCGCCGGCCTCCGGCGCTTCGATGGAGATCGCCGCCGGCGTCACCGACAAGACGTAGCCCTCCCTGCCGAGATCCTGCCGATCGCTCCGCCGGAGGATGATGACCTGCTGCGGCTCGACGGGCGCGCCGTCGGTTATGGGGAGATCCAGGCCGAAAGCGGAATGCAGGCGTTCGGCCAGATAGCGTCCGACTCCCTCGGCTTCCAAGTCGGCGGCCGGAATCGTGATCCGGGTGTTCGCGGCAATGACGAAGCTCCCCGGCTGACGGACGGCCGAGACGGGCTTGGGAATGATGCTGATCTCCGGCCCCTTGGCCGGAAGCGGGACGATCCGGGGGGAAACGCAGGCCGCGGCGAGCCCGGCGAAGAGGATGAGGAGGACGAGGGAGGACTTGGCTTTCATGCGGCGCTCCTTTCTTGCCGTCCTTATAGCACAAGAATAGGGGGACAGTATACGCAATTCCCAATTTCCCGCGGCCCGTTCGCCGCTCTAGTGCGCCGGAAGCGAGGTTGTCCTTCCGGGCGCCGATCGGGTGGAATAACGGACCATGCACCGCCCGAGACGCCGGCCAAGTTCGGGCTGTTCCGCGCCGACGCCGCGATCTTCGCCGCGGCGGCCCTTGTGTTCTAGGCGGCAGGCACTTCGGGCAGGCGCCCCTGGACTTTCTCCCGGCAGTTGCAAGGCGCCAAGCGTTCCCAGTTTTCGTCCTCGCTCAGCTCGGCGGTTCGGAAGTCGCGCTTGACGGCGCCGTCCTCGATCTCCACGACCCGATCGCAACCGGCGGCGATGTGCCGATCGTGGGTGACGATGATGAAGGTCGTTTGGAATTCCCGGTTGATCCGGCGCAAGAGATCCTTGACCGATTCGCTGGTTTCGCTGTCGAGGTTGCCCGTCGGCTCGTCCGCCAGGATGATGCGGGGGGAGTTGACGAGCGAGCGGGCGATGGCGATCCGCTGCTGTTCGCCGCCCGAGAGGTTATTGGCCCGGTTGTATAGGCGCGGGCCGACGCCGACGATTTCGATGAGATCTTTGGCCCGTTTGACGGCGGCGGCATCGGCCCGGGCGTGCGATATGCGATAGGGCAGAAGCACGTTCTCCAGGGCGTTGAACTCGGGCAGCAGGTAGTGGAACTGAAAGATGAAGCCCAGGGTTCGGTTGCGGAAATCGGCCAGCGCGTCGTCGTCCGCGGTGAACAGGTCGCGTCCGTCGATGAGCAGCTGTCCCGTCGTCGGCCGGTCCAGGGTGCCGATGATGTTGAGCAGGGTGCTCTTGCCGGACCCCGAGCGGCCGATGATGGCCATATACTCGCCGGTCTTGACGGCCAGATCGACGCCGTGAAGCGCCGTCGTCTTCACCGTCGTCCCGTAGACTTTGCCGAGGTTCCGCAGCTCGATATCAGCCATTGCGGATCACCTCGATCGGATTGAGCCGAGCGGCCCGCCGGGCCGGCACGAAGGCGGCCAGCGTCCCGGCCGCGGTGGCGATGGCGACGGACAGGACGACGGCCCCGAGCTTAACCGGGATGGAGGTCAGGCTGGCCGCGTTGTTGGCCTTCTGGATCGAGACGAAGATTTCGACGAGGCCCCAGCCGGCTAGGCTGCCGACGATCGATCCGACGAATCCCAGGACGGCCCCTTGGATAATAAAGATGCGGCCCACCTGGCGCGTCTTCATGCCCAGCGCTTTGAGGATGCCGATCTGGCGGGAGCGCTGGACGACCGAAATGGCCAGGACCGAGGCGATGGCCAGGGTGACCGAGAGCAGGACGAAGAGCTGGATGATATAAGAGGACGAGCCCTGGCCTTGCAGCGCGGCCAGAAGGTCGGCGTTAGCCTCCTGCCAGCTCAGCCATTTAAGGCCGGGGAAGCTTCGGCGCAGGTTTTCCGCCCAGCTCTCGGCGCCGAAGACGTCGGGGACTTGGAGCTCTAGATGGGTCAGTCCTTGATCGAGCCCGAACAGGATCTGGGCCCGGCTGAGGGAAGCGATCACCCAGGTCTCGTTGAGGACTTGGTTCTTGAGGTCGAAGATGCCGTTGATCGGGAAGATGTCGGTGGCGCCGCTGGGAACAGTGAGGCGCAGGGATTTGCCGACTTCCGTCCGCAGCTTGTCGGCCAGGGCCCGGCCGATCAAGATGCCGTTGCCCCCGACCTCGTAGCGTCCGGCGACGAGCCGGCGGCGGATGTCATAAAGCTTGTCGGCCCGCTCCAGATCGAACCCGCGCAAGATGACGGGCAAGGTCTTTTCGCCCTGCAGGATAAATCCCGAGCCCTGGGCCACGGGGTTGATGACCTTAAAGGCGCCGAGCTTGGACAGCTGAGCCTCGAGGGACCGCCACTCCCGGATGGGCTTGATGACGCCCTCGTTCGTGACCACTCGGGACAAGGCCGGGCGTCCCTCGATGGCGGCCGAGCCGGCCGCCGGAACCGTATCGGGCATCGAGGCGGTGATGTGCGGCGAGCGGCCGACCGTATCGTCGACCAGGCTCCGCTGGAGGTCCACGATCAGGGCGTTGAGGAAGACCTGGACGGCGATGCCCAGAGTGATGCCGATCAGGATGAGGGCGGTCTGCATGCGGCCCTCTTTCAGGAAGCGGAAGGCAACGGACAGGCTGAACATGGTCACTTGGCGTCGGGGATCGGCTTGACCCTGGCGCCGTCCTTGAGTCCCTGCGGCAGGAGCACGACGTCGCCCGCCCTCAGCCCGGCCTTGATGCCGAAGAGGCCGTTGCCGAGGTCTTCCACGGTCACGGCTTTGCGGCGGGCTTTGCCGTCGACGGCAGTGAAGGCGAAGGCGGCGGCCCATTCGCGGATGAGAAAGCGCTGTTCCAGCAGAAGGGCGTTCTTGGCCTCGCCGACCATGATCTGGACCGAGACCGAGGATTCAGGCAGAAGCTCGTCGAAGGCGGAGTCCATGATCAGGCGGAGGGCGAAGGTGCCGCGCTGGGTGTCGACGATCGGGGCGATCCGCTCGACTGCAGCGGGATAGGTTCGGCCGGGGAAGGCGGGGGAGGAGACCACGGCCTTCTGGCCCAAAGCCAACCGGCCGAAGCTGGCTTCGTCGACCTGGATTTCCAGGTAGGTTCGGGGCGAAGCCGGGATGAACGTGATGACCTTCTGGCCGCCCGTCACGAACTCGCCCTTGTGAGCGACATGCTCGACGATCCGGCCGTCGAAGGGAGCCCGCAGAACGATTTCCCGCAGGTCGATCTCGGCCCGGCGCAGGTCGTTCTCGGCTTGGGCGACCTGGAGCTCGGCCAGGGTCTTGAGCGTGGTCTGGAGCGCCCGGAGCTGGTTCGCTGCCGACTCGAGGCCGGCCTCGGCCAGCTCCTTGTCCCGTTTGGCCTGGTCGTATTGAAGCCGCGGGATGGACTTCTGGGCCATGAGCTCGGACTGGCGGGTGAAGAAGTCCGTCGCGTAGGAGGCCGTGGCCTTGGCCTGGCGGACCTTTTGCTCCTGATCCCGCAGGTCGACTGTGCCGAGCTTGTCCAGGTTGAGGCGGGCGACGGCCAGGACGGTCCGGCGCTGGGCCAGGGTCGTCTCCTCGACTGCGCTCTCCTGGCGCATGAGCGGCTGGCCGACTTTGACCCGGTCGCCGTCGACGATGAGCTCGTCGGCGACGCGGCCCGCCCGGTTGAATGAGAGCGGAATCGTCTTGTCGCCCACGATCCGGCCGGTAGCCAGGACGGTCTCGATCGCGTCCCGGGATCCCAGGAGGCCCAGATCGGATTTTTATGGCGGCCCATGAGGATGTCCTTTCGCCTCTGACTTTTAGCGGTCTGACTTTAAATAACCTATCGGGAATATGTATTTTATCTGAAAATCGCCCGGCGCGCAACCCGTCCGGCCGGGGTATAATAGGAGCGTGATCAAAGCCACCCCCGAGGACTTCATCGTCGAGGAGCGGGCCGAGCTGCCGCTCGCCCCGTCGGGCCCGTACCGCGTCTACCGCCTGACCAAGTCGGGCTGGACGACGACCGACCTGCTCCGCCGGCTGGCCCGGGCCTGCGGCGTCTCGCCGGCCGCGATGGCCTACGGCGGCAAGAAGGACAAGCACGGCCGGACGTCCCAGTTCATCACCATCCGGGACGGCCGCGACTTCAGCCGGACGGGGGTGGGCTATCGGCTGGAGCTGCAGGGCGCCATGGACCGGCCCATGGGGCCGGATCTTATTCTCGGGAACGCCTTCCGGGTCGTCCTGCGGGACCTTCGCGAGACCGACTCGGTCCAGCGGGCCCTGGCCGAGGTCCGGGCCACGGGCTTCCCCAACTACTTCGACGACCAGCGCTTCCGCAGCTACGACCCGGAGCGCGGGTTTTTCGCCGAGAAGATTCTCCACCGGCATTGGAACGGCGCCCTGCAGGTCTTCCTGACCTCGACCGCGCCCGGGATGTGGGGCCCCGAGAAGATCCGGCGCCGCGAGCTGTTCGACCGCTGGAAGGACTGGCCGCGCTGCCTCGAGCTGGCCAGGGGCGGGGAGGAGCGGGAGATCTTCGAGTTTCTCGTCGCCTACCCCAAGGACCAGGTCCGGGCCCTCCACAAGCTGCCGCAGGAGGAGATCTCGATGCGGTATTCCTCGTTCCAGTCCCACCTCTGGAACGAGCTGCTGCGGTCGGTCGTCCGGGAGGCGTTCGGGAGCCCGGCCGCCGTGGCCGGGGCCGAGGGCGACTATCTCTTCTGGGCCGGCGGGCCGGATGCGGCCGTCGCCCGCTTTTTGGAGCTCGACCTTCCGACCTGCGCCGCCCGCATGGAGTTCCCCGACGATCGGACCCGCGATCTTTTCGCCGGGATCCTGCAGAGCCGCGGCCTGAAGTTCGGCGATTTCCGGACCCGGGCCTTGAGCCGGGTCTATTTCAAATCCTTCCCCCGGCCCGCGGCGGTCAAGCCCGAGAATCCCGCCGTCCTCGACGCCGGGGCCGACGAGCTCAACCGCGGCCGGCGGCGGATGACCCTGTCCTTCGCCCTGCCCCGGGGATCCTACGCCACCATCCTGATCAAGCGGCTCACCCTCGGCGCCTCCGGCTCCGCCCCGCAGGGATGAAGCCCGCGCTTGCGCCCGGGCCGGACTTCGGCCATCATAGGATTCCCGATTTCCGCAACCCGCAAACCGTGAGGTCGTCATGAAGAAGATCGTGTCCCTCGCCGCCGCTCTCGTCCTGGGTGCGGCGCTCTGTCCCGCCCAGGCTCCGGCCGCATTCGAGGCCCGCTTCACCGGCCGGGCGCTCCGGTTCGACATGTACCAGACCGGCGACGCCAAGTCCGAGATGCTGACCATCGACGCGGTCTACGAGGAGCCTCTCTGGCCCGAAACGCGGACCCGGCTCGTCGATCCCTTCAATATCGGCCGCTATATGCTCAAGGTCTACGACGTGGCCAGCAACGCCCTGCTCTACTCGCGCGGCTTCGACACCATGTTCGCCGAATACAAGACGACGACGCCCGCCCTGGAAGGGGTCGTCCGCGTCTTCCAACGCAGCTTGCGCATCCCCGAGCCGCGCAAGCCATTCCTCTTCGTCGTCGAGGGCCGGGATAAGAAAAATATCCTGCACCCCGTCTTCACCCAGGCCGTCGATCCTGCGGATTACCACATCCGGCGGGAGACGCCGGCGGCCGGGGACTGGATCTACGAGGCCGTCGTGGCCGGCGATCCGAAGACGACCCTGGACCTCGTCTTCGTGGCCGAGGGGTACACCGCCTCCGGCAAGGACAAGTTCAAGACCGACGTCGACCGGATGACCAAGATCCTGTTCGAAACGGAGCCCTATAAGAGTGCCAAGGGCCGGATCAGCGTCCGGGGCGTCTTCCGCCCCTCGCCGGAGCGGTCGATGGACGAACCGCGCCAGCGGGCCTACCGCAAGACCGTTCTGGACGCGGGATTCAACGCCTTTGATCTCGACCGCTACATGCTGATCGAGAAGGACCACCGCCTGCATGAGATCGCCGCCCAAGCTCCCTATGACGCCATCATCGTCCTGGTCGACAGCGCCCGCTACGGCGGCGGCTCCATCTGCTTCGACTACTGCGTCACCACGACCGACAACGCCCGCAGCCTGGAGGTCTTCCTGCACGAGATGGGCCACTCCTTCGGCGGCTTGGCCGACGAGTATTACACCAGCGAGGTAGCCTACAACGACTTCTACCCGAAGGGCGTCGAGCCGCTGGAGCCCAACATCACGGCCCTGCTCGACCCGGCCGCCCTCAAATGGAAGGACCTCCTCTCGCCCGGCATCGCCATTCCGACCGAGTACGGCAAGGAAGCCTTGGAGGCCCTGCAGGCCGAGCGACAGGCCCGTCGCAAGGCCGCGGCGGAAGAGATCGCCCGGGCCAAGGAGAAGGGGGCCGATGCCGCCGCGGTCAAGGCCATCCAGGATCGGACCGCCGCGGCCGACAAGGCCGGCCAAGCCAAGATGGATGAGATCCGCAAGACCTATGCCGGCTTGGCCGATAAGGTCGGGGTCTTCGAGGGGGCCGGCTATTCGGCCAAAGGCTTGTATCGAGCTCAGATGGTCTGCATCATGATCGGCAACCCGAAGATCGAGTTCTGCGCGGTCTGTCGGCGGGCCTTGGCGGCCATGATCGATTATTACGCGGAACGGTAGGGCGGCTATGGATGCCCGGATGTGGTGGAAGGAATTTCCCGGCGCCGTCACCGTCTGCGACCGCGACGGCGTCATCCTGGAGATGAACGACAAGGCCCGCGCCGCTTTCGAGGCCGACGGCGGGGCGGCGCTGATCGGGACGAACGTCCTCGACTGCCATCTCGAGCCCTCGCGGACGAAGCTGCGGGCTATGCTGGCCGAGGGCCGGGCCAATGTCTACACGATCGAGAAGCGCGGCCTCAAAAAGCTCATTTACCAGGCCCCCTGCTTCGATGCCGGCGCCTATGTCGGCTTCGTCGAGCTGTCGCTGGAGATCCCGTTCGATATGCCCCACTTCGTCCGCAAATAGGGCCGCCTTGATTTACGGCTTTCAACCCCCTATGATGAGAGCCGTTCCCGGGCGCGCCCGTAGCTCAGCTGGATAGAGCATTTGGCTTCGAACCAAAGGGTCGGGAGTTCGAATCTCTCCGGGCGCGCACTTCTCCCTTTCCCCCATAGATTTTGCCGAGAGTTCCGGGCTCCTTGGTCAATCGGCGAAATTATCGCTGGCGGGCGACTCCGCCGGAACGATCCCATCCGGCGAGACTCGTACTTATAAACAGCACTTATTCTTCTGGTTTCGCTCCGATCGAAGCGGGAAACCGGCTGTTAGCTCCCCGTTGGCCCTGTTTCGGCGCAAAAATCGAGCCTCCGGCATTTGGCGAAAACCGAGTCAGCCTGGCATGAATCCTGCAATTGAAGGGATCGACTCGCCTCAGTGCGAGCCCCGTCCGCTTCAGCCGGGGCGCGGGAAGGCGAGAAAATGTAATGTTGAAAGGAGATCGACATGCTCGAAACGATTCTGGTCATTCTAGTGATCATGTGGGCTTTGGGGCTGTTTGCTTTCCATGCCGGCGGCATCATCCACGTTCTTCTGGTCATCGCCCTGATCGTGCTGATCATCCGGCTGTTGCAGGGACGGCGGGTTCTTTAGCCGGAAAGACATCGCCATGATTCGATCGCTCGTCCGGTCCTCCCTGCTGCGAACGGGGGGAGTCCTGGTTGGGCTCGGATTGATCGCGCCCGGCTTATTTTCCGCCCAGGTCGTCAAATACCAAAAGAATCGGCCGGCTCAAGGACACTTGATTCAGACCGTCCCCTTCGAGCCTTGGCTGGAAAGAAACTATTGCGGGCCGGCCTGTCTGGCCATGGTCCTCAACTACTGGGACGAGGCGCGATCCTTCCGCCAGCGGGAAATATCGGACGAGATCTATGATTCCGGAATCCAGGCGACCTACAACTCCGAGCTGGTCCTGTTCCCTCGGGACCACGGCTATGAGAGCTATTCGTTCCAGGGCGACCTGCGGATCCTGAAGGAAGTGGTAGCCAAGGGCATTCCGGTCATCGTGCTGACCAAAGCCATCAAGCAGATCGCCAAGGGCCATTACCGGGTGGTTATCGGATTCGACGAGCAGGATGACCTGATCATCTTCGACGACCCCTACTTTGGAGACCGGGTGGCCATGTCGTCGCGGAATTTCATGAAAGTCTGGGAACTCGGGGCGGGGCGAAACCAGTCCCGCTGGATGATGGCCGTCGTTCCCGGCGGAAGCCTGTTCCCTTTTCCGGCTTTGCGATCCGACCCTCTGACGGCCATCAACCTGGCCACGGCTTATTACCGGAGGTCGAACTTCATGAAGTCCAGGGAGCAGTGGGAGATCGTCAGAGCCTCCCTCCGCCAAGATCCGTTCCCCTTGACCAGTCTGGCCATGGTCAGCCTCCGCGAAGGCAAGGCCGAGGAGGCGGAAGCCCTGGCCCTCGAGGCCATCGGCCTGGACTCGAAAAGCGCATATGCCCACGATGTCCTGGGCCTGGCTTACGCCAATCAAGGCCGCGTAGCCCCGGCCTATCAGTCCCTGGCTCAGGCCGTGCGGCTGGCCCCCGGGGAGGAATTTATTCGGAGCCATTATCTCCAAGTCCGGTCCCTCTATCTCGAGAAGGCCAGGCTGGAGAACATTCCCAATAAGGAGAAGTCGAATGAAAAGACTCGTTAAGATCGTCAGTTTCGTGCTGATGGTGGCCTGGCTGGCCTCGTTCGCGGCCGCCCAGAAGCCTATGGTTCAGACGGCCGGGACGGGAACGCAGCTCGTCCTCGGCGCCCAGGACGTGATCACGGCCTCCGATGCCGGGGGCGGCTATCTCTCGACGAGAGACATCATCCTCATCGTGATCATCATCCTGGCTCTGGTCGGCTTGGGCGTCCTCCTGTAAGGCGGGCCTCAGGCAGATCGGGCCGGTCGGTTCGCCCCGGGTGCGATGCCTTCGGCGGGCCTGATCGATCGATCCGGTCGCTCGCGCGACCCTGAAGCCCGGAGACAAGGAATTCGGAGAATAAGGAGAAATCGAATGAAAAGAATCTTGAAAATCGTCAGTCTCATGTTGATGGTGGCTTGGCTGGCCTCGTTCGCGGCCGCCCAGAAGCCGATGGTTCAGACGGCCGGGACCGGAACGCAGCTCGTCCTCGGCGCGCAGGACGTGATCACGGCCTCTGATGCCGGCGGCGGCTATCTCACCTCCGGCGATATCCTCATCATCATCCTCATCATTCTGGCGCTGATCGGCCTGGGCGTCCTTGTTGTCTAGGACCATGAGTCCAACGACCAAAGCCGCACCCGGTTCGCCGCCGGGCGAGGCTAAAAAAATGATCCCGTCGGCGAAGCCCGATCCGCGGCCGGCTCATCGAGATTGGGTGTCTCCCGCTTTGGGCGGAGCCACGCTCCTCCTGACCGGTCTGGCGCTGCTCCTCCGTCGTTCGTCCGGGGGCGCGACCGTGTTTGCCCGGAATCCGTTCCCCGCGGACCGGCACGGCTGGGCGATTTATTTTTTTCGAGGGAAGAGGGGAAAGCTCGGGAACAAGTAGACTTTTCGGATGTCCGGTTAGAGGAGGCTTAAGCCAATGAAACTCGTGGGCATTATTCTGATCGTTCTCGGCGTGCTGGCCCTGGCCTATCAGGGTATTCAATATACCTCTCGGGAGAAGGTGGTCGACATCGGTCCGATCAAAGTCACGGCGGATGAGAAGAAGACCATTCCGCTGCCTCCGATCGTGGGCGGTCTCGCGCTGATCGGGGGAATCGCGCTGGTCCTGGCCGATCGCAAGCGATCATAACGGGTCCGGCGGAGACTGGACGGTCCTCTCTTTCGGGGTTGGGCGGGAGAAGGAGAGGACCGGATGACCAAAAGAAGCCCGACTCTTTGCAACAGACGGCGGAGAATGTCCCGGCGGGCCACCGGGCATTCCTCCAAGCCGTGGCCTTGTTGAAGCCCAAGGCAGGCACCCGGATCGCCATCGCTTACAGGGAGTTCTCCCTCTTCCGGCGAGCCGAGGGGCCGTTGGATGCTCGGGTCGGCTGGGATTGACTTTATTCTTTTTTTTAATTAAAATCCAACCAAAATTGAGGTGAGGAAGTCTGATGGCCGAAGTCTTGATTATCGATGACGATAGACTCATCTGCGACTGGTTTTCGAATGTCGTCACCAAGCTGGGCCATCGTTCTTTTTGCGCTCCTTCCCTCGCAGAGGGGCTCCGGAAAGCCCAATCCGACCCGTTCGACATCGTGTTCGTCGACGTCCTCCTGCCCGATGGGAGCGGCCTGGAGATCCTGCCCAAGATCAAAGCCACCCGATCGTCCCCGGAGATCATCGTCATCACCGGACGGGGCGATCCGGACGAAGCCGAACAGGCCATTCAAGCCGGCGCCTGGGACTATTTTGAGAAGCCGGCTTCTTTCGAGGCCATCAAGATCCCCATCCTGCGGGCGCTCGAATATCGGGCCGAAAGGAAATCGGGAATCCCTCCGGTCGTCCTGAAACGAAAAGGGATCATCGGTGATTCCGAGAAGATCACAGCCTGTCTGGAGCTGCTGGCCCAAGCTGCCGGCAGCGGTGTCAACGTTCTCGTCACCGGCGAAACCGGAACGGGCAAAGAGCTTTTTGCCAAAGCCGTTCATTACAACAGCCCGCGGGCCAAAGGCAATTTCGTGGTTGTCGACTGCACGGCCCTTCCGGAAACGCTGGTCGAAAGCGTCCTCTTCGGGCATGCCCGAGGCGCCTTCACCGGAGCCGATCGATGCGAGGAGGGGTTGATCAAACAGGCGGACGGGGGCACTCTTTTTCTGGACGAGATCGGCGAGCTGCCGTATCTGGTCCAAAAACGCTTCCTCCGGGTCATCCAGGAACATCGCTTCCGTCCGGTCGGGGGACGGCAGGAGATTGCCAGCGATTTCCGCCTGGTGGCCGCGACCAATCGGAACCTGGAAAACATGGTCCTCCAAGGTCGATTCCGGGAGGATTTGTTCTTTCGGCTCCGGACGCTGATTATCGAATTGCCTCCCTTGCGGGAGCTTCTGGAAGACATCAAGGAGCTGACGGTCTATTATATGAACTCCCTCTGCGAGCGGTTCGGGATCGTCCCCAAGGGAACCTCCCCGGAATTTTGGGATATCATGACCGAATACAATTGGCCCGGCAACGTGCGGGAGCTGGTCCAAGCCTTGGAGAAAGCCCTGCTGTCCGCCAAAGACGAGCCCATGCTGTTCCCCAAGCACCTTCCGGCGCATATCCGAATTCAAGTGGCCCGAAACTCTTTTGCCAAGAAGCGGGACGAACCCGCCGCCGACAAGACGAGCCCCCGCCCATCCGGCCGGCTGCCCCTATGGAAAGACATCCGGAAGAACGCCGTGACGGCGGCGGAAATTCAGTATGTCAAGGACTTGATGGCTTCCGTTTCCGGAAATGTCGATAAGGCCTGCCGGATTTCCGGCCTGTCCCGCTCGAGATTCTACACGCTGCTTCGCAAGCATCGGATTGCGGAAAAGCCATGATTTCCGACCGTCCGGCAGGCGCAAGCCGGGGCGGCGAGCGATTCCCCTAAAAGGCCGTCGGCCAGGGCGGCTGGCTCTCTCTCCTTTCTTAGGACAGCTAGAGGCTTCCTGAATGAGAACTGAAAGCCTGCCTCTCGCAGCCATTTTAAATAAACCTCGAAAAAACGACTTCAAACGCCTGCGCTTCGAGGATCCCGAAACCGATGGCGTTCAAGTAAAAAAAAAGTTAAAATGAGCGCGGTTTGGGGGGGGAGCGATGAACTTTTAGCCCGCTCCTAAACTGTCCGACTATCGGGGGCGCCTCAACCCTTTATCGCAGCGTGGACGGATAACGGACCCGCACAAACGAAGAGCGCAAAGGAGCATGCGGATGTTCGAAATCCTGATGACCCTGCTGGTGACCCGCAGTGCCCTGGAAATCTTCACCAACGTCCATTTCGGGCCGCTTCAGTTGAACATCCCCTCGCTGACCGGCCTGGCCGTCCTGAGCCTGGCGGCCTGGCTGTTCGTCCGCCGCAAGAAGGTGGCCTGGCATCCGATCGCCACGGGCTGGGTTGTTTGGCTCGTCGTCCTGATCCCGTTCGTATTCCTCAGCTGGCGGAGTTTCGGGCGCGAAGGCTTGATGGCCGCCCGGGAGTGGGTCCGGCTTCTATCGATCGCCGCCGTCTTTCTCCTGGCTTACAATCTGCCCTCCCGGGAGGGCCGGCGTAACGGCCTTCGTCTCCTGTTCTTCGGGCTCCCCATTCCGCTGGCCGCCGCCCTGTACCAATTGATCTTTCGGAAAGGCTGGGTCGTCGGCATGGAATACCGCCTGATGGGAACGCTGTCCCACCCCAATTCGCTGGGGGTGTTCCTCCTCTTCTTCATTGCCCTGACCTACTGGAAGTCCAAGATTTCCCCGCATCCTTTGTGGACGATTCTGATTGCGATCGAGATGATCTTTCTCGTCGGAACTTTGAACATCGGGGGATTTATCATGTTGGCGGCGCTCTGCGCCTGGATCTTCCTCCGCGAGGAGCCTCGCGGAAGGATGGTTGTCCTGGGGCTTTTCACCTTGTTCGCCTTGATGGTTCTGATCAACCGACAAGCGCCGGCCAAGATAAAGACGTTCGAGACGGCGGTTCGGACCAATCGGCCAGCCTTGGTGAGCGACCAGACGACTGGTCCGATCACCCCATCCAAGATCATTCCCGCCGTCAGGCCAAGGCCCATCACCGGCTCATTGGGCTGGCGGTTCGCCAACTGGGACAACCTGATCGGGCTTTGGAAGAAAAAGCCTTGGCTGGGGTATGGTCTGCACATGACATCCCTGATCAATCCCTGGAAGACGGACCAGAAGATCGGGTTTGCGCCCCACAACGACTTCATCCGTTATCTCTTGGAAACGGGAGCGATCGGCCTTGTGGCCTTTTGCGGCTTCATTCTGTTTTCGAGCTTCCAGATTCTGAAGGCGGCCCGGAGAGCGCCTCCGGCCCGCGGTGCGCCTTTGCTCTGGATTCTGGCGGGCGTCTTCCTGGCCTGGCAGGTCGGCAGCTTGGGCGACAACCTGATCTCGACGACGGTTTTCCAGTTCTATCTATGGGCCGCCCTGGGCTTCGCCTTGCGGGAGCAGAAAGACGGGGAGGATCTTCATCCGGCCGACGGATCCCCGCGCCCCGTCTGGACGACGGTCTATCCGATCGACGATCAAGGGGTCAAGATGGGCGGCGTGGAGACTTTCATCAGGCAATTCGTCCGGTCCACGCCCTGCGACGGGGAGATACGGATCATCGGGATCACAGCGAAAAATGGGGGGCTCAAAACAGGGGTTTGGCACTCCATCTCTTTTGAGGACAAGACCGTCCGCTTCCTTCCGGTCCTGCGAGTGGCGGACCCGAACCGGCGGACGAGGATTCCGCTCTTCCTTCGCTTCACGGCCGCGCTCCTTTTCCGGGCGAATCTCCCGGAAGGGGAGGGCGGCCTCTGGCTCTTCCATCGGATCGAGCCCGTGCTGGCTTTCGGGCGCATCCCCGGAACGAAGATTCTCTTTCTTCACGGCGACCCCCGCCACCTCGCCGATCCGCGGTGCGAGAGCCGCTGGCGGCGGATCCGGAGACTCTACGCGCGGCTGGAGCGGCGGCTGATCATTCGGTTGGACAAGGTCTTCGTCGTCAGCCGACCGGCTTTGGAAGCGATGCGGAAGCTTCATCCCTCCCGGTCGAATCGCTTCGCCTTCCTGCCGACGGTTTATGATTCCGCCGTTTTCCGGCTGCGCCCGGATGCGGACCGTAAGGCCCTGCGGGAGCGCTATGATCTGCCGAGGGAAGGGCCGGTGGTCCTTTCCGTTGGGCGGCTGGAAGCGGGCAAGGATCCTCACCTCCTGCTGGACGCGTTCCGGAGCCTGTCGGCCCGTCATCCCGGCGTTCGGCTCGCCATCGTCGGATGCGGAGGGCTGGAGTCCGCGCTGAAGGCGAAAAGCGAGGAGCTCGGCCTCGCGGAGTCGGTTCACTGGTTGGGCCTACGGACTCCGGGCGAGGTGGCCGACCTCATGACGGCGGCCGATGCCCTGCTCCTGACCTCCGCTTTCGAGGCCATGCCCGTGGCCGTGCTGGAAGCCCTGGCCTGCGGCCTGCCCGTCGTCTCTCCCGACTTGGGCGAGCTGAGAAGCATGGTGACGAATGAGACGGCGGGCCTTCTGACCGCCTCGCGGGATCCGGATGAGCTCGCCGCCGCGGTCGCGACCGTATTGGCCCGGCCCCGCCCGGCCGGGGGGGGCGCTTCGCGGGTCGCCGAATTCGCCGCCGATGCGGTCTTTCCGAAGCTGGTGGCGGAGCTCTGGGAAAGGGCCAGGACTCGTGCGGACGAGGCCTCATGAGAATCGGATACGACGCCACATCGCTGTGCCGGAGGATCACGGGAATCGAGTCGTACGCCTTGCATCTCATCAAGGCCCTCCTGGAAAGCGATCGGGAAAACCGCTATACGCTTTTTTTCAGGCGCGAAATCCACCCCCAGCTGGAACCCTACCGGGATCGGGCGGAAATGCGGATCGGTCCGCCCTCGCAGATCGCCTGCGAGCAGCTCTGGCTGCCCCGCGTCCGGCGCCGCCTGGGGCTTGACCTCCTTCATTACCCGGCGTTCCCGCCGGGTCTGCTGACGAGGGCGCCGTTTGTCATGACCATTTTCGACGGGACGATGTGGCGAAATCCCGAATGGCTCTCCTGGAAGGCCCGCGTTTATATGGCGCCGCTGACCCGGCGGGCCGCCCGGCGAGCGGGAATGGTCCTGACGATCTCGAATTTTTCCCGGGGCGAAATTCTGAAATTCACGGACGCGGCCCCGGAAAACGTCGTCAATACCGGAATCGCGATCGCCTCTGCGTTTCGACCGGAGGCGGATCAAGACCGGTGCCGCGAGGTCCGGAGCCGATACGGCCTGCCGCCGGCCTATATCTTGTCCGTCGGTTCTCTGGAACCGCGCAAAAACTTGGGCGCTCTCTTGGCGGCGTTCGCCCGTCTGCGAAAGGATACTCCCGGCTGGAATCGCAAACTGGTTCTGGCGGGCCGCCGGGCTTGGGGAGCCGATCGGATCGAAAAGGCGATCCAGGCGCTCGGCCTGCAGTCGGAAGTCGTGATCGCGGACTCGGTCGACTCCCGCGATCTGCCGGCCGTTTATACGATGGCCGATGTGTTCGTCTTTCCCTCGTTCTATGAAGGCTTCGGGCTTCCCCCCTTGGAGGCGATGGCCTGCGGGACGCCGGTCGTATGTTCCCGAGCGCCCGCCCTTCCCGAGGCCGTCGGCTCGGCCGCCGAGCTCGTTGATCCGGAAGATGTCTCCGCCTTGGCGACGGCCATCCGGAGGGTCGCGACGGAGGAGGCGTTGCGGGCCAGGCTTCGCCGGGACGGCTTGGAAAGGGCGCGGCAGTTCGACTGGGCCGAGGTTGCACGCCGTGTGCAAGGCCTTTATAATGGGCTCGGCAAAAGGCTGAAATAATGGCGTCTCTATTTTCTGTATTTGGCGGCCCTGGAGCTGGTTTCCTTCTCCCTCTCGGAAAAACGCAGGCCCAAGGAAAGATAGGCCCGGATTGAACCGAACGGCAGCCAAAATCCTCACCCTGATCGGCTATGGCCTATTTTTCGCCTGGTTCTATTATCGCTATGTCCCTCTGATTCCCGCCTTCCAGGCTGTGTTGGCGCCGATCCTCGCTTTCCTTTGGATCATGACGGCGGCGGACGCCAAGAAGGGGCTCCTCGCTTTCTGCTTCATCTTTCCGTTGATCAACAGCCTGCCCTACTTTTTCGGTATTGATGAGACGATCCCACATGCCCCCGCCGCCCTGGTCGTCTTTCTGGTTTTCGTCCTAGGCCGATTGACGGGTCGGATCTTCGTCAAGCCGGACCTGGCCAAGGTTCCCCTGGTCCTCTCCCTGAAGCTTCTGGCCGTCTGGGGCGGGATCTCCGCCCTGATCACGTTCCTCCGGTATATGGATTTTTTCCCTTGGGCCGCTTCGGGCATCCACGAGCTCAAGGTCAATGTCGCCGGATTATCGGCGGGCGGAGCTCGCATGAGCGTCGTTTTCACCTCCGCCAGCCTCCTGTCCGGGATCGCGATGTTCGGCTTTTTTCGCCAGGCCTTCGCCGATCCATCGCTCAAGAAACGGCTGGTGAACACGCTGACCCTGTCCGCCTCGGTTTCGTTCCTGTTCGGCTACTTTCAAAGCTTCCAGTCCGTCGTCCCCGGCAGTACCCCGTATTGGAACAAGCTCGAACAGATCAACGCCACGTTCAAGGATCCCAATTCGCTCGCCGCCTTTATTGCCGGGTTCGTCCCTCTGGTGATCGTCTACGCCTTGGGCCAGTCCGGGGTTAAGCACGCGTTATTAGTCATCCTCGGAGGCCTGGGGTTGGGATTGCTGCCCCTATCGGGATCGCGCAGCGGAATGGCGGCCATCGCCGTTGCCGCCGCGGTGTTCGTGATGGGTGTGCTCGTGGGGGCGGGGAAAGCGCTGCGCAAAAGGGTGGCCTTTCATGTGGCCGGATTCCTCCTGTTCTTTGTCGCCTGGAATATCGTGGCGGTCCCCAATTCCGCGCTGTCCCTGCGGATCGGCTGGAGCATCTATCAGCTCAAGGAAATGAAGCCCCCGGCCGATCCTCAGATCCAGGGGGGAGGGCAGACCCCGGCCGATTCTCAGGCCCGGGAACAGGTGGATATCGGCGATTTCTTCAATAAAAGGCTGATCCTTTGGTCTGCGGCCGGAGCCATGTTCCGGACGGCCCCGCTGACCGGCGTCGGGCTGGGCGCTTTCATCGTGACCTTTCCCGATTATCTGAAAGAGCGGGGTTGGACTAAGGGCTTCAGCGATTCGGCCCTGAACCTGGCTTTTCAGATCGGGGCCGAGACAGGTCTCGTCGGCCTCATCTTTTCTCTGGCTTTTTTGGTCGGGCTGGTCGGCCG
>JAPKZJ010000110.1 GCA_026393855.1 Candidatus Aminicenantes bacterium | reverse complement strand
CTTCGAGATGGCCGGATCGCGATGGTAGCGGCCGAAAAAAACGCCGTGGCCGATGCGGGAGAGATCCTGCCAAGCCATATCCCGGACAAAAGAAGCCCGGGGATCCGGGGCGAACCGCAAGTCATCCCTTGTCCCCCAGGGCTCGAGCAGCGTGTCGCAGTAATAAAAGCCGGCCCGGCGGAGCGGCGCGGCGTCCAGGCGCGGCGGAATCTTGGCCGTAAAATGACCCGTGACCCCATCGAGGCGGCCCAGCGCTTCGGGCTCGAAAGACGTCAGCTCGTAGGTCGGGACGCCGAAAGCCCGGGCGTCCCAGGGGGTTTCAATCCAGGGCTGGGGCGTCGAGTCCATCGCGGGTCGTCTCCCGAAGGATGTAAAGCGGTCGTTTTTTTGTTTCGTCGAAGGTTCGGATGAGGTAGATGCCGAGGATGCCCAGCAGAAAGATGATGATGCCGCCCAGGAAGAAGACCGAGACGATCAGGCTGGTCCAGCCTTGGACGGCGATCCCTTTCGCCAAGCGCATGAAGATCAGGAAGGCGCCGTAGAGAAAGGACAGCAGGGAAAGGCCGAATCCCAGCCGGACCGACAGCCGGAGGGGTTTGTCGGAGTAGGCGATGACCGCATCGCCCGCCAGCCGCAGGAGCTTGCGGTAGGAATAAGCGCTGCGGCCGTCCGCCCGTTCGTCGTGGACGACGTCCACGGCCGCGGCGGGGAAGCCCATCCACTCGACCAAGGCGGGGAAGAAGCGTAGCGTTTCCCGCATCCGGCGGTAGGCCTGAACGACCCGGGCCGAAACGATCCGGAAGTTCCCGACCCGGGCGTCGTACTTCATATGGGCCATGTAGGAGAAGGCCTTGGCGAAGAGGAACGAAGCGGCCCGGCGGGCCGGGCTGTGCTTGCGGCCGATCCGGCGGGCGACGACGACGTCGTAGCCCTCGAGGGCTTTGCGGTAGAGGGCCGGGATCTCCTCGGGCCGGTCCTGCAGATCGGCGTCCATGACGACGGCCCAGCGGCCCCGGCAGAGATCCAGCCCGGCGCTGATACCGTAATGTTGGCCGAAGTTGCGGCTGAATTGGGCGCCCAGAACGCGGGCGTCCGCGGCGGCCAGCTTCCGGATGACGTCCCAGGACCCGTCGCCGCCGCAGTCTTCTATCAGAATGATCTCGAAGTCGGGGGAGAGGGGCTCGAGGGCGGCCCGCAGCCGGGCGACCAGCTCCTCCAGGGAACTTTCGTTCCGGTAGACGGGAACGATGACGGAGATCAGCGGAGCGGGCAGGGTGTTCATCCGGGCCGTATTATAGCCAAAACAACGCTTTGACCCAAGCCGACACGGGTCAGGGCCGCCGTATATCGGCTCGGAAGACGGCGTAGCGGAAATTCCGGAAGACAGCGGTGAGCCGATAGGGCGGACAGTCAATGCGTTCGGGAAGCTCGTCTTTCCAAATCGCGGCGTCGTCGCGCCGCTTGACCATGACATGCGTGACCCCGTATTTGGCCAAAGTCGGCCCATGACCGGCCGGATCAGCCAAGAAGGCCTTGATATCGCTCCGCCGCTCGTCCAACTGGCCCGACTCCAGGTGATACGGCAGGTAGGCATGGGGAGTGCGGTCGAGGACGGCGCGGCGGTCGGCGAAGTAGGGGACATATGTGATCGATTCCCCGTAGAGGACGACCGCATCCGAGCCGGAGCTTTTTTCCAGAAAACGGCAAGCCTCGAGAAAGTCGGAGCGGAAGATCTTCGGATCGGGGTAGGCGGCTTTCATGGCCGCGAATTGGACGGTATTGGGGATGCTCAATAGGATCAAGACGGCTGGGACGACAAAACGTGCCGCTCCGCGCGCCCGGCCGCCCAGGTCGATCGCCTTCCCGGCCGCCGCGGCCAGGAGGATCAAGGCGGACAGCTTATAAATATCGACGACGATCCAGGGCCGCGGCGTCAACCCCAGGCGAGGCGAGGCCCAGAAAAAGAGGACGATCCCGGCCAGGAAGACGGCGCCCAGGAACGTCGTCACGGCGTCTTCGCGGCGGAATCGGAAGGTCCTCCGCAGGAGGGACGGAAGTCCGAGAAGCGAGGCCCCGAATCCTCCGGCGAAGAAGACGGCCAAACCCGCCAGCCCAGCCGCCAGGGAGAGGATCGTCAGGCCGTGGAGATGGGTCAGGTCGCGCCAGGTTTCGGCCAGCCGGGTCAGGCCGCTTTGGAAGAGCGGCGCCGAGACCCAGTCGTTGAAGGCGATCTGAGGACCGTAAGCGGGGCCGTGGATATTGTGGAGGCCCGCCAGCAGGAGGAGCGGCGCGGTCATCAGAGCGGTCGCCACGGCCAGCTTCAGGGGCGCGGTCTCCCGCCGAAAGACGAGATAAACAGCGGCGACGGCGGCCAGTCCCCCGAGCACCGGGACCGCAAATGTCATTTTATATCCCGTGATTACAGCCAGGAGGAATGCGGCGGCCAGCATCCAGCCGGCCCGGCGGCTCTCGAAATAGCGGTGCAGGGCGAAGGCCCCGGCGAAGAAGACGGCCAGCGCGGGCAGGATGGGGTTGATGCTGACCAGGTCGATGTAGTAGAACGAGAAGAACGTCTGGCCCCAAGCGTTGGCGCTGGGGGCCAGCAGGCCGGAGACCCAGCCGAAACCTCCGGTCCCGAAAACCGCTAGAAACGATCCCAACAAAGCCGCGTTCGTCGATCGGGCCCAACGGCGGATGAAGACGAAGGCCGAGAGCAGGAAAGCCGCGAAATAAAACGTGATCGTCATCCGATGGAAGAGGTCGGCCACGGAGAGGCCCAGATATTTATAGAACTCGGCGGCGAAGAGATTCATGTCGTAGTGGTAGCTGATCGGAAGGCCGGCGGCGAAGGGCATCTGAGGCGGCACGGCATGGCTCAGCTCGCGGGTCAGGGCGGTGCGGGTGAAGCCGTCGTAGAAGTGCATAAAATAGCGGACGGAGCCGTCGGCCAGGGTGATCCCGTTGCGGTAATTGTCGATCCACAGGGCGGCCAGCACCAGGAGCGCCAAGAGGCCGAAGAGAAGCCCCTGGCGGGTCACCCGGAAGCGGAAATCCGCGGCCTTCGGGGGGTGGGATATCAATCCCGATAGAACGAAGGCCGCGGCGGCGGCGAGCCCCGCCCAAAGGAGGATCGGTAAGCCCAGCAAGCCCGCGATTCTGGCCAAAAGGGTGGAGGCCGTGAAGCCCAGAGTCAGGACCAAGGCCAGCCGCTCGACCCGGTCTCCGTCCAGCCTGAGGAGGCGAACCAGGGCCAGGCCGGGCAGGAACACCCCCGCCAGCAGACCGGCCAGGAATTTCAGAGTATCGACGGCCGGGATCCCGAAGCGGCCGAACACTGCGACAAGCGCCAAGAGGCCGGCCCCGCAAAGGCCGAAATAAACGGCCGGGCCGGCTGGCCGGGGCTTCGTGTCCATGCCGCTTGGGTTCGCCGACTTAGGGGAAGAGCTTCAAGGTCAGCTTGGCCAGCCGCTGGCCGTACTTGGCGCAGCTTCGCGCGGCCCGGTCGTCGGGCTTGCCGACGGAGGCCGGGCCGTAATGGTCTCCCTGATGGTCCCCCTGGACGATCATGCCGTGGATGAGCAGGGCGCTCAGGATGTTCAGCACCGTCGTCTCGTTGCCCCCGGCCAAGTTGCCGGACGAGCAGAACGCGCCGCCCACCCGGCCCTTGAGCTTGCCGTGGTGCTTGACGCTCTCGTCCAGCAGCTTCTTGATCGGCCAGGCCATGGTGCCGTAGTAGACGGGCGAGCCGAGGATGATGCAGTCGTAGGCCAGGAGGTCGTCGGGCCCGACGTCCTGGACCTTCTTCAAATCGGCCGGCAGTCCGGCGGCGCCGAGAGCCTCGGCGACCCGGATGGCCATCTTTTCGGTGTTGCCGGTCTTCGAATAATAGCAGACAAGGGCTTTCGCCATGGGGTGCCTCCTGGGCGGTTATCTTACCAAAGAATCGGTGCTTCTCCCATCTTCGGGCGCTTCACAATCCCCGGAGATGGGAGAAGATCTCTATAAGCCCGTTAAACGATGATCCGGGTTTGCCCGCCCTTGTCCAGGTTGATGTCCATGTTGCGGCGGTTGGTTTTCCAGGCTCCGGCGGTGAAGTCGGGGATGTCGATGGAATTGGAGCGGTTCAGCACGGACCACTGGCTCAAGGGGACGATGGAGCTCCAGGCCGCGGCGTCGTAAACGTCCTGATCCAGAGGCAGGCCGTGGCGGAGGCAATCGATGAGCCGCCAATCCTCCATCAGATCGGTTCCGCCGTGACCCGCCCCGGTCTGGCGGGCCAGCTCGGCCAGCTGCAGGGTGATTTTCGGGGTATGTTTTTCCTCCAGGGCCTTGAACTCTTCCGGCGAGACCCAGGCATGGTTGCCCGCCGCGAGCCTCGGGGGCTGCGGATCGTAGAGGGCGGCGCCGCGGGTGCCGTAGATGCCGTGGATCAGGTTGTGGGGCGAGGGGGACGTGGCGTCGTGCTGGACCGTGATGGTCCGCCCCAGCGCCGTTCGGATCGTGGTGACGCTCATGTTGCCCCGGTAGTCCGTCTCCGCGAAGGGCTTGAAAAATTCGTCGCCGGCGGCGAGCTCGCGGGCTTTGGCCCGCATCATGAAGTCGCGGCTTTCGACGGCGACCAGGAACTCGAAGCGGTCCCCCCGGTTGATGTCCATGATGGTGCTGACCGGGCCCAGGCCGTGGGTGGGATAGAGGTTGCCCCGCCGCTTGGCGTACTGGCGCAGCCACCACATGTCCCAATACATGGTCTTGGAGAAGTTGTTCCCCATCTTGCTCGTGTTATAGGCGCAATCGCCGTGCACGACATCCCCGAAAAAGCCCTGCCGGGCCAGGTTGAGGGTCAGGAGCTGGAACGGCAGGTAGCAGTAGTTTTCCATCATCATCAGATGCCGCCTGGTCCGCTCGGCCGTTTCCACCAGCCGCCAGCACTCTTCGATGGTCCCCGCCGCGGGAACCTCGGAGGCCACGTGCTTGCCGTGGTCCATGGCGTAGACCGCCATCATGGCGTGCATATACCAGGGAGTGGTCAGAACGATCAGGTCGAGGTCCTCCCGCTGGCAGACTTTTTTCCAGTCTTCCGGGCCGGTATAGACGTCGGGCGCGTGAAGGGTCCCCTCGAGCTGTTTTTTCGCCGCCGCGGCCTTGTCCGGCCGAATGTCGCAGAGAGCCTTGATCTCGGTCCCCTCGACATGGGTCATGGTGATCATATGGGCCGGCCCGCGCTGGCCCAGGCCGATGATTCCGAGGCGGACTTTTTGAAGCGGCGGGGCCGCGAAACCCGACATGTTGAACCTTTGGACGCGCCCTCCGGCCAAGCGCCTCATGACGGCCGGAAGATCGTCGGGCCGGGCGGCAGGGTTGCCGGGCCAGCCGTGGAGGAAGCCCCGGCCGGCCAGGCCGAGGCCGCCGAGGCCGGAAAGACGGAGGTAATTGCGGCGGGTGAGCTTCATGGGATCGCCTCTCTATTGATGGAAACCTTTCTACTCGACCGGCATTTTACCATATCCGGGCGCCACTTCCCGCGCTTGGCGGAGGGCTTGCGCTTGTGACATAATGGCGCTTCGTTATAATACTCTACCGATTGGAGGAACCATGAAGAGGTGGAAAATCGGGGCGGCCGTTCTCGCCGCCGTCATCATCATCACATCCTGCACTCCAAACGTCGTCCCCAACGGCTACCAGCTCCTGGGCCGTCGCGAGGTCAATTTCGGCATCGACCGCGACTCGATCGATGTCGACCGCGCCGCGGGCCCCCTGCGCCAGTTGTTGATCACGGCCAAGGATCTGCCCGGCGAGGTCCGCAAAGTCCGCGAGGTCACGTTCCGCTACCGCAAGCTCAACAACGCCGTACGTCGGGCGGTCATCGAGCTCTGGGGAAAGTGACCCAAGGCGGCGGGAGCCGCCTTGGGTCATCCCGAGCCCGAATATTCTCTGGTCATCCCGAGTCCCGCCGCAGGCGGGGCGAGGGATCTCATCCCTTTAGCTATTTTGTCGGTATCGCCGCGAAGGTCAGCTCTTTCCCCGGAGCGACCGTCTGGAGAGCTTTCGAGGTGTAAACGAACTTCCCTATCGCCCCCTCTTTTTCGTTTGCCGTAAACGTTCGGAACGCCATCTCGCCTTTGAGCGCCCTTAGGGTCACGGCCCAGCCGGCGCCGTTCTTCTTCATCGTCGCCGTGCCGTAGGCGTAGCCGTTGGACCAGAACAACGTCCCCTCCCGGGCGTCCAGCGAAAGCGATTTCTCCACCCCCGAGTAGTGGAACCCCGTCAAGGCCAGGATCCCGGCCCAGCTGATCATCGCCCGCCCGTAGTGATGGCCGCATTCGGCTTCGTCGTAGGGGTTGCGCTTGTGGCCGTCGTAGCGGGCCCGGTTGTCGCCGATCGTGCGTAGGCCTTCCGCCGTCTTCCCCTCGTAGAGCATGCCGATGGCCGCCGTGTATTCGAACCCGGTCATGACCTCGGTGAAATAAGGGAAAGGATTGTCCGGCCTTCCGTCGGGGTACCCGGCCATAAGGAGCGCGGCCTCGTCGCCCAAGGCGAAGGTCC
>JAPKZJ010000109.1 GCA_026393855.1 Candidatus Aminicenantes bacterium | reverse complement strand
CTCTTTTTCCTGGTCACGGAAGGCGATCTGCCCGGCGAAGGGCGGACGTTTGAATCGCTGTTCCGCCAGTCCTTCCCGCGGGGCGGCTTCGGCGACCCGCCCCGGCGCCGCCGTCGCTCCCGCCGGCCCGTCCGCAAAGAATCTTGAAGGCCGAATACCCGCTTTTTTTTAGTTTTAGCGCAGTTCCGGGAGGGGCGGTTCGGAGTATCGTCCCGGCAAAGCTTTGATAGTCCTCGCCAGGACGGTTGCTTCAACAGTCCTCGCGAGGGCGGCTTCGGGCTCTTCTCGCCTTTTCCCACAGCTCTCTTCGGTGCCTCCAGCGCTTCGCAGTCCTCGTAGGGACGTCGCTTCGGCAGTCCCCGCGAGGGCGGAACTGCGCTTTCCAGATCATCCGGTTATAGAGACTATCCACTCCGTTTCGATTCCGATCGATAATTGCAGGCTCAAACAGCCCTCGGCACCTGGCAACGCCAGGTTCCCTCGGAGAGTTGTGGAAAAAGGCGCCGCCCTCGCGATTTCGCCGTTGGCCGACACTCCGAACCGCCTAACCTCCCTGGAATTTGGCGAAGATCTTTATCCCGAAATCCATGACACAACTCCTTGCGTCGAAGGCGGGGATGCGGTTGTGAAGGGCTTAGAACAACGATGCCGCGGCCTGACGGATGAAATGCAGGATGTTGGCCGGGAATAAGCCGAGTTGGATGACGCCGACAAGCCCCAGGAACAGGACCAGCAGGGCGGAGGGATTCTCGATCTCGATTTCGACGCCGGGCGCCGGGTCCCGCATATACATGACCACGACCACGCGCAGATAGTAGGCGACCGCAAGAAGGCTGGTCACGACGCCGAGGATGACGAGGGGGGTCAGGCCGGCTTTGACGCCGGCCGAAAAGACCAGGAACTTGGCCAGGAAACCGCCCGTCGGGGGAAAGCCGGCCATGGAGATCAGGATCACGGCGAAGATCGCTCCGATCCAGGGATATTTGAACCCGGCTCCCGCGAAATCGTCCAGCTCGTTGTATTCCCGACCATGACTGGACATGGCGGTCAGGGCGGCGAAGGCGCCCAGGCCCATGAACAGATAATTGGCCAGGTAGAAGAAGAGGCTGGCCCCATCGCCGGCCAAGACGGCGATGGCCATCGTCCCGGCGTGCGCGATGCTCGAATAGGCCAGCAGACGCTTGAGGTTCTTCTGCCGCAGGGCGCCCAGGTTGCCGACGACAAGGGTTAAGGCGGCCACAGCGTAAAGGAAGGGGAAGACGGGCAGACTGACCCAGACGGCCTTGGGGACCGCCGCCACGAGCCGAAGCAAAACCAGAAAACCGGCCGCCTTGGGGGCGACCGCAAAGAATCCGGCAATTGGGGTCGGGGCGCCTTCATAGACGTCGGGCGCCCACATGTGGAAGGGCGCCAGAGCCAGCTTGAAGGCGAGCCCGGAAAGGAGGAAGCCGAACCCCAGCAGAGCCGTGGGGCCGCTCCCGAGAGAGGCCGCTGTCTCGGCGATGCCGAAGCTTCCGGTCAGACCGAAAAGGACCGCCAGTCCAAAGACCAGGAAGGCGCCGGCGAAGCTGCCGGTCAGGAAATACTTGACGGCCGCCTCGGAGGCCTTGTCGTCGTTCCGCTTCAATCCGGTCAGCCCATAGGCGGAGACTGAAAACACCTCCAGTCCCAAAAAGACGACCAGGAGGTCGCGGGTCTGGGCCATGATCATCAGCCCGGCTGCGGCCAGAAGGAGGAGCCCGTAGAATTCGCCGAAGGCGGCGTCGAGACGCTGGATCCAACCCCATCCGAGAAGGACGGTGAACGCAGCTGCGGCCAAGAGGAGGAGGGTGGTCAGGATGGCCGCGTCGTCCAGGCGCAGGCTGCTTCCGAAAAAAAAGGACGCGTCGCGGCCCCAGAGCCCGATCGTGAAAAAGGCCGATGCGCCCAGAATGACGAGCGAGACGACGGCCAGATGGGCCTTCGATTCGCGCTTCCAGAAGGCATCGAGGAGAAGGACAAAGATGGCCCCCGCCGAGACGACGGCTAGCGGCAGGAGGGCGGACATCGTCGTCACAGCGACCGCTCCCGGGCTTGGCCGGGTCCCGCCGGCCGGGCCGGGGCGGGCTGCCGGACAAAGACCCGATCATGTCCCTTGAGCAGTTGGATGTATCCCGCCACTGACGCTTCGGTCTTGGCCAGGAAGGTGCGGGGAAAGAGGCCCATCCAGACAATCATGACGACGATGGGGACGACGACGACGATCTCGCGGGCGCTGATATCCTTCAGGTTGCGGACGAGATCGTTGGCGACAGGGCCGTGCATGACGCGCCGGACGAGGCCCAATAGATAGGCGGCGGCTAGAATGACCGTCGGCACGGCCAGGACGGCCCAGATGGGATTGGCCCCGAAAATGCCGTAGAAGCAGAGGAACTCGCCGACGAACCCGTTGAGGCCGGGCAGGCCGAGCGAAGAGAGCGAGGCAATGAGGAAGAAGCCGGCGAAGACCGGCATGACCCGGGCGACGCCGCCGAAATCCGCGATGGCCCGGGTGTGGGCCCGTTCGTAGAGGATGCCGACCAGAAGGAAGAGCAGCCCGGTGCTCAAGCCGTGATTGAGCATCTGAAAGACCGCCCCTTGGACGGATTCAATGTTCAGGGAAAAGAGCGCCAGCATGATCAGACCCATGTGGCTGACGGATGAGTAAGCGACCAGGGATTTGATGTCCTTCTGAACAAGGGCCATGAAACCGCCATACAGGATTCCGGCGATGGCCAGCCCGGCGAGAGCGGGAAGAAAACGGGCCGCCGCGTCGGGAAACAGCGGGATCGCCAGCCTGAGGAACCCGTATGCGCCCATCTTCAACAGGACCGCCGCCAGCAGGACCGAGCCTGCCGTGGGCGCCTCGACATGGGCGTCCGGAAGCCAGGTGTGCAGCGGGACGATCGGCACCTTGATGGCGAAGGCCAGGGCGAAGGCCAGGAAGAGCCAAGTCTGAGTCCCCGCCGGGATGGCCAGGCGATAAAGCTCGAAGATGTCATATGTCGTTGGGCTGCCCGCTTGGCCGGAGAGATGACCGAGGACCAGGATCGCGGCCAGCATCAGGAGGCTGCCCGACATGGTGACCAAGACGAACTTGGTGGCCGCATAGACCCGGCGCGGGCCGCCCCAGACGCCGATCAGGAAGACCATCGGGATGAGCATGGCTTCCCAAAAGACATAGAAGAGGAACAGGTTGAGGGCGGCGAAGACGCCGATGACGCCGGCTTCGAGCAGAAGCAGGAAGAACAGATATTCTTTCAGCTTGGCTCGGATCGCGTTCCAGGACGAGAGGAGGGCCAGCGGTACCAGGAAAGCCGTGAGCAGGATCAGGACCAGGCTGATGCCGTCCACACCCAGGTGATACTGAATCCCGCCGCCCAACCAGGCCGCCCGCTCGACGAACTGGGGGGCGGCCGTACTGCCGTCGAAACGGATGAACATCCAGACGGCCAAGACCAGGACGAGAAGCGTGACCGCCAGGGCCGTGCCATAAAGGACTTCTTTGCGTTCCTTGGGCAGGAATACGAGCAGCGCCGCCCCGGCCAGCGGCAGGGCCATCAGGCAAGTCAGCACGGGGATGTTCATAGCAAAATCAACCCCAGGAAGACGGCTGTGCCCAAAACGAAGCCCAGGGCGTAGTCCTTGATCCGTCCCGTTTGCAGCGACGCGGCCAGCCGGCCGGCGAACCCGGCCGCGGCGCCGGCACCGTTGACGGCGCCGTCGATCACGGCCAGATCAAAGCGGCGGTAGATGAGCCCGGAAGCTCCGACGAGAGGCCGGACGAAGACGGCGTCGTAAATCTCATCGACATAATACTTTCTCAGCAGAATCCTGTGGATCCAGGGAAACCAGGCCGCCAGCCTGACGGGCAGGGATGGTGCGCGGAGGTAGAAAAGCCAAGCCAGTCCGATCCCCACGCCCGCGGCGGCCGTCGACGCCAGAATGAGAAGCCACTCCGTCGAGGCTTCCGTAGGGACCGTCCGGATCGTCGGTACGACCGGGGCCAGGAAGCGGCGGAAAAGATCCGCCTTCTCGCCCAAGACGGCCGGAAGCCCGATCCACCCGGCTGCGGCGGCCAGCCCGGCCAGGATAAACAGGGGGATGGTCATGGAAGCGGGCGATTCGTGGAGATGGGCTTTGGCCTCGGGGGTTGTCCGCTCCTTCCCATGGAAAGTCAGGAAGATGAGTCGGAACATATAAAAGGCGGTCAGGATGGCGGCTCCAAGGCCTGCGGCCCAAAGGACCCGGTGCCCTCCGGCGTAGGCGGCGGCAAGGACGGCGTCCTTGGAGAAGAATCCTGAGAGGAAAGGGACGCCGGCGATGGCCAGGGCCCCGATCAGAAATGCGGGGTAAGTGCGGGGGAGGTGCCGCTTGAGGCCGCCCATCCGCCGCATATCCTGCTCGCCCGATAGAGCGTGGATGACGCTGCCCGCCGCCAGAAAGAGGAGGCTTTTAAAGAAGGCGTGGGTAACCAGGTGAAAGATCCCGGCCGCGTAGGCCCCGACGCCGCAGCCCAGGAACATATATCCGAGCTGGGAGATCGTCGAATAGGCCAGGACCCGTTTGATGTCGTTTTGAACCAGCGCGATCGTGGCGGCGAAGACCGCGGTGACGGCTCCCACGATCGCCACCACTTGGGCCGCCGTGCCCGAGAAGGCATAAAGCGCGTTCAACCGGACCACCATGTAAACGCCGGCCGTGACCATCGTCGCGGCATGGATCAGGGCGCTGACGGGCGTCGGGCCTTCCATGGCGTCGGGTAGCCAGACGAAGAGGGGAATCTGGGCGGATTTTCCCGCCGCCCCGACGAAGAGGAGCAGGGCGGCCAGGGTGGCCGTCCCTTTGGCCAGAGTCCCGCCCGCCACGGCTTGGTCGACGGCCGAGAACTCCGCGGTGCCGACGGCGAACAGCAGGACCAGGACGCCCAGCAGGAACCCGGCGTCCCCGATCCGGTTGACGAGAAACGCCTTTTTGCCGGCCGAGGCGGCGGCCGGCTTCTCGAACCAGAAGCCGATCAGCAGGTACGAGCATAGCCCGACGCCCTCCCAGCCGACGAACATCAGGACGAGGTTCGAGGCCAACACCAGGAGGAGCATTGAAAAAGTGAACAGATTGAGGGCGGCGAAATAGCGGGCGTAGCTTTTTTCGCGGGCCAGATAGCCCGTCGAATAGACGTGAATGAGTAGGCCGACGCCCGTGATGACCAGGGCCATGACCGCAGCCAACGGGTCGAAACGGAAGGCGACGTCGGCCCGGAAGTCACCGGCCTTGATCCAGGAGAAAAGAACCCGGGCCGGGTAGGGATCGCTTCCGCGGGCCGCCCGCAGGCCCAGGACGGACAAGACGCAGAGGAGGAAGGAAACGGCCACCGACCCGCAGGCCAGGCGGACGACGAGCCGCCGCGAGAGGGAGCGGCCGAAGACGATCAGGATCACGGCTGCCGCCCCGGGCGCGAAAGGGATCAGCCAGGCGACGTTCATGCGATCAGCCTTTGAGCGTCCGGAGATCCTCGCCGCGCACCGATTTGCGGCGGCGGAAGACGACCAGGATGACGGCCAGGCCGACGGCGGCTTCCGCCGCGGCGACGGTGATGACGAAGAAGACTACAGCCTGGGCGTCCGCCGCGCGGGCGGGCTTAGCCAGAGCCAGGAAGGCCAGGTTGGCGGCGTTGAGCATGACTTCGACGGCCAGGAACTGGGTCGGCAGGTCCTTGCGGACGAAAAAGGCGACGACTCCCAGGCCGAACAGGATCGCGGCCACGGCGAAGAATGAGCCGGCCGGGATCATGCGGGGTCCTTCTTCTTGACTAGGACGACGGCTCCGACCAGGGCGGCCATGATGAGGAGCGAAGTGATCTCGAAAGGGTAGAGATATTGTTCGAACAGGAGGCGGCCGATGGCGGCCGGCTTGACCGCAGCGGCATTGGCCGCCTCGGGCGAGACGATCAGGCTGCGCGCGGCCAGGCCGATTTCGGCCAAAAGAAGGAGCGCCAGGCCGACGGCGGCCGCCCGGGCCAGCCGGCGCTTCTCCCGGGGGAGTCCGGCCCTGACGTCGATGGTCATCAGCACGAACAGGAACAGGACCATGATGGCCCCGGCGTAAACGATGATCTGGACGACCGCGGTGAACGGCGCCCCGAGAAGGCCGAAGAGCCCGCCCAGGGAGGAAAAGGCCAGGACCAGCCAAAGGGCGGCATAGGCCGGGTTGCGGGAGAGGATCATGGCCAGGACGGCGCCGATCGAGACGGTCGAGAACAGATAGAAAAGAATTTCCGCCATGATTGAACCCAATTATATGGGATTTCAAGGCGGAGTCAATTGTAAACCTAGTTTTTTGATCGGATTTCTTGCAGGGGGCGTTCGGGCCGGATCGTCCCCCTCGGCCGGGTTGACGCGATTTCGAACGGGGGGCTTTACAAACGACCGTTTCCATGTATAATACGGCGCGTGACTGCGGGGTAGAGCAGCCTGGTAGCTCGTCGGGCTCATAACCCGGAGGTCGTTGGTTCAAATCCAACCCCCGCTACCACCGAATTTCCCCTCCCTCCAAATAGACAAGGCCTTCGGGCCTTGTCCGGCCGCGGAAATTTTGACTTCCCCCGCCCGAGTCTGTTAATCTCCCTACGACCGCCCGCGCGTTCGATTCCATCTTCGGGAGAATACACATGTTCGACTCCAAGACATACGCCAAGCGCCGCCAGACCCTGCGCCGGACCCTCGGTTCCGGGATCGCCCTGTTCCTGGGCAACGACGACAGTCCGATGAACTATGCGGCCAACGGCTACCATTTCCGCCAAGACTCCTCGTTCCTCTACTTTTTCGGGCTCGATTCGCCCGGCCTGGCGGCGGCCGTCGATGTCGAAGCGGGCCATGACGTCCTTTTCGGCGACGACATCGAAATCGAAGACATTATCTGGATGGGCTTTCTGCCGACGATCAAGGAACGGGCGGCTGAAGTCGGCGTCAAGGAGACCCGCCCGGCCAAAGCCCTGGCGGCGTATCTCCAGGATGCCGCCGCTAAGGGGCGAACGGTTCACATCCTGCCTCCCTACCGGGCCGAGCATCGCCTCAAGCTGCAGGACCTTCTGGGCATCCCGCCGGCCGAGGCCAAGGGCCGCGCTTCCGCCGCCTTGGTCAAGGCCGTCGTGGCCCAGCGCTCCATCAAGTCCGATGAGGAAGTGGCCGAGATCGAGGCCGCGTTGAAGACGACCTACAAGATGTATGAGACGGCCATGCGCATGGCCCAGCCCGGCGTCTATGAGCATGCCATCGCCGGGCGGATCGACGGCATCGCCATGGCCGACGGCGGGGCCACCGCCTTTCCGACCATTCTGACCGTGAACGGCCAGATCCTGCACAACCACGGCCATGCCAACAAGCTGGCCAAGGGTCGCCTTCTGGTCGTCGATTCGGGCGCCGAGTCTTTGCTCCACTACGCGGCCGACATCACCCGGACCATCCCCGTCGGGGGGAAGTTCACGCCCCGCCAGAAGGACATCTATGAGATCGTCCTGGCGGCCAATACGGCGGCCATCAAGTTCGCTAAGCCCGGCCTGCCTTACAAGGAGGTCCACCTGCTTGCGGCCAGAATCGTCGTCGATGGGCTCAAGGATCTGGGATTGATGAAGGGCGACCCTGCCGAAGCGGTGGCCAAAGGCGCCCACGCCCTGTTCTTCCCCCACGGTCTGGGTCATATGCTGGGGCTGGACGTACACGACATGGAGAACTTGGGCGAGAACAACGTCGGCTACGATCCCTCGGTCGAGCGAAGCCCCCAATTCGGGCTGGCCTACCTCCGGATGGCCAGGCCCCTTGAGCCGGGCCACGTCATGACCGTTGAGCCCGGGATCTACTTCATCCCCGCCCTGATCGACAAGTGGAAGGTGGAGAAGACCAACCTGGATTTTGTGGCCTTCGACAAGCTCGAGAAATACCGCGGCTTTGGCGGCGTCCGGATCGAGGACGACATCCTGATCACCCGCGACGGCGTCCGCGTCCTGGGCAGGCTCATCCCCAAGACGGCGGCCCAGGTGGAGGCGGCGGCGACGATCTGAGCCCCGCACGCCCCGCCATTCTTGCCCTGACCACGCCGATCGGCTACAATACCGCGCTAGTCAAAGGATTTACCGGATTCATGAAGATCGCTCTCGTCCAGCAGCACGCCGGCCCCGACCTCGACGACAACCTGCGCCGGGGACGCGTCGCCTTCGAGGAGGCGGCCCGGGCCGGGGCCGGGCTCGTTGCCTTCGCCGAGCTGGCCTTCCTGCCGTTCCTGCCCCAAGTCCCGGCCGCGAGCCGGCCCGATTTCCGGCGCTTCGCCCAGACCGTCCCGGGCCCGCTGACCGAGGAATTCGGAGCCTTGGCCCGCCGCCACGGGATGGTCGCCGTGCTTAACCTCTTCGAACGGGACGGCGACCGCACTTACGACTCATCGCCCGTCCTCGACGCAGACGGCCGCCTCCTGGGAACGACCCGGATGGTCCACATCATGGAAGGCCCGGGCTTCCATGAGCGGGGCTACTATGCTCCCTGCGACAAGCCGCGCTTCGTTTACGATACCGCGGCCGGCAGGATCGGCGTCGCCATCTGCTACGACCGGCATTTCCCCGAATACATGCGCGGCTTGGCCCTGCTTGGGGCCGAGATCGTGATCATTCCCCAAGCCGGCGTCCTCAACGAATGGGGCGAGGGCCTCTACGAAGGCGAAGTCCGCGTCAGCGCCTTCCAGAACGGATATTTCGCCGCCCTGTGCAATCGTGTCGGGGCGGAGGACGTCCTCCATTTCGCGGGCGAATCCTTCGTTGTCGGTCCGAATGGCGAGGTTCTGGCCCGCGCTCCCGGGGACCGGGACCATCTCCTGTTCGCCGATTGCGACCCGGCCCTCATTCCCGCCTGTCACGCCAAGCGGCATTTTCTGCCGGACCGCCGCCCCGGCCTCTACCGCGAGCTGAAGCTCACGGATTGAATCCCCCAATGGAAAGCTGGTATGTCGTCTCCATCAAGCCGAAGAAGGAATTCCACGTCGAAAAGATCTTCCAGGAAGCCGGCCTCCGGGTCTACAACCCCAAGACCCGCGAAGGCGCCGTCATCAAGCCGTTCTTCATGGGCTATCAATTTGTGTTTTTTGACTTCCCTGCTCAATACAAGCTGGTCAAATACGCCCGAGGGGTGAGGGCGCTCGTCGGCGACGAGCGAGGCCCCATTCCGATCGACAAGGCCTGGATCGAGGAGATCCGGTCGCGCGAAGCGGACGGCTTTATCGAGCTGCAGAAATACGGCTTGGAGCCCGAGCTCGGCGACGAGATCGAGGTCGCCACCGGCCCTCTCCGGGGGCTGCGCGGCGTGTTCAAGGCCAGCCTGTCGGACCAGGACCGCGTCCTGATCTTGCTCAACTGCGTATCCTACCAGGGCCGCCTGATGATTGAGAAGGACAAGATTAAGAAAGTCGTCACCTGACCCGGCCGGCTCGGTCCGCACGCAGGGCGTCCAGAAACTCGGGCTTCAGGGCCGTTCCGGAGAAGAAGACATGGCCGGCCGCGCCCAGGCGGCGGCCGATTTCGATCTCGGCCATCATGCCTGCGGGCGTGTTCTGGTTGTGCGAAGTCGTGATCCCGATCCCGGGCAGGACGGGCATCCGACCCCCCGCCGCCTCCATGGCCTGACGGACGTATTTCTCGAAGAATCCCAGGTTGTTGGTGTACAGCATCGGGCAGAGCATGTCGATCAGGCCTTCCCGGCACCAGGCCGCCCAGTCCTGGCCGATCAGGACCTTGGCCTCTTCGGCGCTCGGGAAGACGGCGGCCGAGATCTTGATCGGGCGCCCCAGCCCCGCCAGCCCGGCTCGCAGCTCGCGCAGGAAGGCCGTGACCCGGCTCTGGTTCCAGACGATCCATTCGTCCCACATCATGTTGCCCGAGTCGCGGGCTTTCATCTCTATGGGATCCAGGCCCGCGTATTCCTTGAACAGGGCCCGGGTCTTGGGGTCCCAGCTGAAGTAGACCTCGTGCGGCGAGGACGGGTAGCGGATGTAGTCGAGGTGGATCCAAGCCACGGGATAAGCCGACGCCACCTCCATCATCAGGCTGCGCTCATAGTCGCGGACTTCGGGCAGGGCGGGATTGGCGACTCCGACCAGCTCGCCCTCGGGCGAGCGGATCAGCCATTCGGGGTGCTGGCGGACTTGTCCGACGATGGCGCCTTCGTTGAATACACAGAACCAGGGTTGGATGACGATCCCTTTCGGCCGAGCCTCCTCGATCAGCGTCCCAAGAAGATCGTACCGAGTATAGGCCGGATCGCGCTCTCCGATCTTGGAAGGCCAATAGACATGGCCCGAAGTGGTCTTGACCAGCATGATGACCGTATCGATGCCGGCTTGGGACCAAGCCTCCAGGGCGTCGCGCATCCGGGTCCGGGCTTCGACCGGATCGGGGCCAAACTGGCCCGGATGGGCCCAAACGGCCCGGACTTCGGTCCCGGGCGCCGCGGGGCCGGTCCAGGCGGATGACGGCGTCGATACCGCCGCGAGTCCGATGGCCGAGGCCAGGACGAAAACGATAAGACGGGGCTGCGTATGCACGGCTATACCTCCTGTCGTCGGCCTTCCTCCGGCCGAGCGGGCGGCCGCGGCGGCGCCGCTTTACCGCTTTTTGACGTTCAACCGGCCGTATCCGAATTTATAATCGGGCCCTGGATCGCCCAGGTCGACGGCGCGGGTCTTGAGGATGGAGATGATCTGGGCCATGGTGTAGGGCGTCCCGCCCTTGATCAGGCCCAGGGCGCCCGCCAGGTGCGGCGCTGAGGCCGAAGTTCCGTAAAAATTGTCCGGGCCGTAGGTGCTTGTGGAAACGCCCGAGGGAGAGCCCAAGTCCGGCTTCATCCGCCCGTCGTGGGTCGGTCCCTGGGCGCTGTAGGAGTGGTAAAGATCACTGACCGCATCCGTGGCGCCGGCGGTCAAGGCGTCGGGCGAATCGGCCGGGATGGAAATGCTGCGCGCGGGGACGTTGTATTCGATGGCCTTGCTGTTGCCGACGATGAAGAGCTCCAGCTTGAGGCTGCGGTTGGCGCTGTGCTTATGGATGGCCACGGCCCAGTACGTCGAAGTCGTTGAGTACCAGCCGTAGACCTCCTCGGTCGGCCACTGGCTGCCCGTCTGGTCGTTCGTCGAGGAATCGACGAATTGATAAGACGACCCGTTCCAGATATACAAGTAAAGATCGTAGTCCTGGTTCGAGCCGGGGTAGTCGTAGCCGTTGTAGACGCCCCAGTCCTTCCAGTTCAGGAAGGCTCCGACCGTCTCGTAGGCGGGGACGTAGAAATCCAGGAGCTCGTCGCTGCCGCTGAAATTTAAAAGGCCGTCGGCGTCCGGGTCGTTGAAGAGGCCGTCCCAGTGATCGAGGGCGCCGTTGCCGGCCGAGACCGCCCACTGGGCGTTCGAGGCGGCCACGTCGGCGTCGATAGGGCCGCTGCCGTCGCCGGCCCCGGCGTTGAACCAGCCCAGCGAATAGGAGATGACGTCCACTTTCTTGGAGTTCAGCCATTCGACGGCCTGGGACTGTTCCACGTCGGTGTCGATGTTGACCAGGTAGAGCTCGGCGTTGGGGGCCATGTCATAGACGATCTCGGCGCAGGCGGCGCCGTGGTCTTCGAAGGCCGAGAGATCGCCGTCGGCCCGGAACGACCGGGTGGTTACCTTGGCGGGCAGCTCCTTGCCCAAGAGGGAGGAGTAGCCCATGAATCCGAGGTCGAGGATGGCGATCTTGGCGGGCGTGCCGTTGCGGAACGCGGCCAAGTCCCGCCATTTGTCGGCGCCGGTCTTGGATACGCCTTCGCTGATCACGGCCTGTTTGAAGGGCCGCAAGGGCAAGCGGATATAGGCGACTTGCGGATCGGCGGCCAGGGCTTTCAGCGCGGCGGCCGGAAGGATGTGCTGGATGCGGTTGCGGTGGCTTGTCTGGATGGTCCCGCCCAGGGCTTGAATGTGCCCGCTCACCTGCGGCACGATCGTCCCGGCGGCGCCGGCCATCTCGCCGGTCACCGTTTCGGTGATGACCCGGACGCCGCCGTCGCTCCAAGTCATGCGGCGGCGTTGGGCAAAGGCGGCGGCCGCCTCCGAGCCTTCCCGCTCCTCGATGGCGGCCAGGCGGGCCAGGGCGGTCTGCATCTTGGGGTGGCTTTCGCGAACCGGAAGCATGCTCGGCGAAAGATCCATGGCCGGCGGCTGGGGCGGTTCCTGGAGGCGGGCCGTTCCGGGCTTGAAGAGCAGGGCGGCCGAGACGACCGCCAGCGAGATCATCCAGGCTCGGCGGAAGCGGAGGGCATGTCGGGTGGCGTGCATAACGTAACTCCCTTTATCTTCCGAAGGAGAAGGCCAGGCCCAAACCCAGGACGATCGAGTCCAAGTTCAAACCGGTGAAGGTTCCGCTGACGGACTCGGATCCGACTGCGTCCCGGATGGCCCAGCTGCCTTTAGCCCGGCAGAACCGATAGCCCGCCTCCAGAACGAGTCCGAGCCGGGGCGTGAGCGCGGCCTCGAGGCCGCAGCGGGCCGAAGCCGAGAAGGAGAGATCGAGCTTCTCCTCCAGGCTGAACCCGATATCCGTCCAGCTTTTAACGAGCCCTGCGTCGAAGGCGAAATGGGGCAAGGTGATCCCGGCCCCGGCGGCGGCGAAGAGAGCCATTTTTTGGCCGAGCGGGATGCGGCCGCGCAGCCCGACTTCGATCGGGATGAGGCTGACGGAGCCGGCGCTCAAGCCGTCGGGGTCGTCGCTGGTCGAGACCTGGAGGCGGGAGGCGCCGAGCTCCAGGCTCAAGCCGCGGGCGATGGGCAAGCTCAACAACAGCCCGAAGGCGACGCCGCCGCCGATATGGGCGTTGGTCGTCAGGGCATAGCCCCCGACCAGCGTGAATTGTCCGGCGGCCGCGGCCGGAACGGCTGCGGCAAGAGCCGCAATCATCATGAGGATGAGGGTCTTCTTCATGTGTTCTCCTTGCCGATGCCGCCCCGGAGGCCCGACCGGCTGTTCATTTGCATGTGCTGCACGAATGACTCGAACAGGAGGTACAGGAGTGGCCCGAGGCCTTAAGCCGGCTGCCGCCGCCTCCGATGCCGAAGGCGGACAGGAGCTTGTGCACCGAGCCGGCGCAGGTCGGACACCGGACATCGGCTTCGCCGCCCAGGCGGACCAGGACTTCGAACTTGTTTCGGCAGGCGTCGCAGCGGAATTCGTAGAGTGGCATGGGAAGGCTATTGTAAAGGAGTTTGCGTGGCGCGGCAAGAACGCGTCCGTCCCGGCGCTTGCGCGGGGCCGTCGTTCGTCCTAATCTAGAGGGCGCCGATCGGAAGCCCCATGCCTCTTTCCCTTACCCGCACCGTCTCGATCGCCGATCTCGTCCTCTTAGCGATCCTGGCCGGCGCGGTCGCCACCTTCGGCCTCGGCTACAGCTTCGGCATGGGAAACCATGTTGAGCTCCTGCCGCATATCGAACGGATCCTCGACCCGTCCTTTGCGGCGGGGGATTTCTCGGTCGACGCCTCGGCCGGCGGCCCGCGCCAATATTTCGCCCGTTTTTGCGCCCTTTTGGCCGGGGTCCTGCCGCTCCCGGCCGTCTTCCTCCTCCTGACTCTCCTCCAGAACGCCGGGGTCGCGCTGATCACGGCCCTGGCCGCCCGCCGGATATTCCCGGGAGCCCCGGCCGCGCCGGTTCTGGCCGTTCTGCCCGTGCTGGCCCTGGAAGGTCCGCGCCTCGGAGAAGCCGGTTTTCTGCGGCTGCCGACGGCGGTGGCCTTTTCCGTGGCGATGCCGCTAGCCCTGGCCTCGCTCTGGTTCGGGTTGGAGGGTCGGCCCGGGCGGGCGCTGGCGGCGGCGATCCCGGCCGCGTTGATCCACCCTTTGGTCGGATTGGAAATCGCCGCTCTCGGCTTGGCTTCGACATTCTTCGAGCGCACCTGGACGGCACTCCGCGGCCGAACCGGAGGGAAGAGGCCGGGCTCCGCCGCGAGGGAGGCGGCCGGATCTCTCCTGGCGCTGGCCGGCCTGGCGAGCTTTGCCGGCCTGGCCTGGTTCCGCGGTCAACCGCCGCGGGCGCTGACGACCGAGGCGTTTATCGGCATCTATGCGCGCTTCCGGGCGCCGCACCACCTTTGGCCCGCGGCCTTTCCCCCCGCCGATTGGATTGTCGCCGCGGCGTTCTTGGCGGCGACGGTTTACCTGGCCCGCCGCTGGCGGCACCGGGAGCCCGGGTCTCCGGTTCTCGCTTCGAGGATTATGGTCGGGCTGGGCCTGGTTGTTTTCGCTATGGCCGCCGGATGGTTCTTTGTTCAGGCCGTGCCGATCCGCCTGGTTGCGATCCTTCAGCTCTTCCGTTTGATGGCGGTCCTCAAGTGGTTTGGGTTCATCCTCCTGGCCGGGGCGGTTGCCGGCTTGGCCCGGAAGCCGAATGCTGCGAGCCGCTTCCGGCTTCCACTCGCCCTTGCCCTCGGGAGCGTTGCCATCCTGGCCGCGTCTTCGCTCGGGAGAATGGGCGAGGTTTCCCTGCCGTCGAGACAGCAAGGGTTGACGTTGGCGGGCCTTGGTCTCGTGGCCGCGGCTTGGCTGGGGCTTCGAGAGGCCGGCTTCCGCCGGTTGGCTTCGGCCGCCGTTGTGGCCGTTTCGGCCGGCCTCATCGCGCTGATCGTCCTTCCCGAGGGGAGCCGTTTTCCGGTTGCTGGGCGGCTCCTTGCCCGGACCCGTCCGGTCTATACGCTCGAACAAGGGCGACAGCGCGAAGACGCGGCGGCGCGGTTTTGTCGGGATTCGCTGCCGCCGGGCGCGACGCTCGTCGTGCCGCCCCTCCTCGGCCGCATCCGGCTCGTATCGCGGCGGGCTCTGCTGGCCGATTTCAAGTTCATGCCGACGACAGACGCGGCTTTGGCCGAATGGCGGCGCCGGCTGGAGGAAGCCTACGGTCCTTCGACGGAGTCCGGCTTCGCCGCCGCCCGCGAGATGGACCGCGGTTATCGGATCATCGGGGAAGATCGTCTGCACCGGCTCCGCGAACGCTACGGCGTCGGCTACGCGGTCTTGTATGCCGAAACGCCCTGCCGCGATCCGGAAATATACCGGGATCGTTTCTATAAAGTGATTAAAATCGCCGGCGGCCTTTAGGGCTTGACGGCGATGACTTCGATCTCGACCTTGACGTCCTTGGGCAGGCGGACGACCTGGACGGTCGATCGTCCCGGGAACGGGGCCGGGAAGTACTCGCCGTAGACCTTGTTCATGGCCGCGAACTCGTTCATGTCGGTGAGGAAAACCGTCGTTTTGACGACGTCGGCCAAGGAACAGCCGGCCGCGGCCAGGACGGCCGCCTGGTTCTTAAGGACCTGATGGGTCTGTTCTTCGATGCCGCCGGCGACGACGCTGCCCGTGGCCGCGTCGATGGCCACCTGGCCGGAACAGAAGACCATCTGGCCGTGACGGATGGCCTGCGAATAGGGGCCGAGAGCCTTGGGCGCATGATCGGTATGGATCGCTTCTTTCATCGGGAATCTCCTCTCGGCGGCCGCGCGTCCGCCGCGGCCGGAAGGATCGATCCGCCCGGCCGCCTTCCCGTTCCGAAGGCCGGGATCAGGATAAGACCGTGATCCGGATGGGACGGCTTTCGACCGTCCCGGTCCCCGAACGGGCGCGGGCCTTAATTGTAAAGGAACCGGGCTTGAGTTTCCAGGCCAGATGATAAGGCGAACCGCCGGCGCCGATCTTCTGCCCGTTCACCCACCATTCGACGATCTCCGGCCGGAAGCCTTCGGCCAGCGCGACCCGGAGGCGGATCGATTGGAACTCGCCGCGCAGAACGGGGTCGAGCTTGAAGACGTCGCCGTCGGCCGGCGTCAGGACGGCGAGACCCGAAGCCGGAATTCTCGCCCCGAGTGCATCCGCCCGGCCGCCTTTTCCCGGAGCGGCCTGTTCATGAGCCAGGCTGCATGTCTTCGAGGGCTCGGTGCCTGCGGCGAACACCTCCCGGATGACGCCGGTGCAGCGCGGACCGGGCTTGAGGCCCGAGAGCGGGCAGATCTCCGCCCGGACAATCCCGGACGGCTCGGCGAACGGCTCGGACGGCCGATCGGCGACGGCCAATTGAATGATGTCCCGGAAAAGCGGGCCGGCCCCCGTGATCCCCGAAACGTTTTGCATGGACTTGCCGGAGAAATCGCCGGCCCAGACGCCGACCGTAATCGCCGGGGTGTATCCGATCGTCCAGTTGTCGCGGAAATCCTTGGACGTGCCGGTCTTGGCGGCGGCGGCAAAGGGCAGGTTGAGAGGCGATAAATAGCCGAAGGAAGGGATTCTGGCGTCCCGGTCGGACAGGATGCTGGTGATGATATAGGCCGAAACGGCCGAGAAGACCCGGCGCGGCGGCTCCGGGGGCGCGTCCTCCCGCATCCGCCCATCCTTGTCGACCAGGCGTAGAATGCTCCGGTCGGCCCGATAGACGCCTTCCCGGGCCAGGGCGGCATAAGCCCTGACGAGCTCGAGCAGGGTGGCCTCGGCGTTGCCGAGAGTTAATCCTACGCCATAGAAGCCCGGCGGTTGGGTGAGACCGGTGAACCCGAGTTCGCGGAGCTTGGCGTAGAGCCGATCGGGGCCCAAGGCCTGCAGGACGGCCACGGCCGGGACGTTATACGAGCTGGCCAGGGCGCTTCTTAGCCGGATGGCCCCATGGAAGGATTCGTCATAATTATCCGGGGCGAATGCGCCGCCTGGAGTGGCGAACGGAGTCGGGTCGTCCTCCAGGATGGTGGCGGCGGTCAGGCCGCTCTCCAGCCCCAGGCCGTAAGTGATCGGCTTCAGGGTCGAGCCCGGCTGGCGGGGCGCCAGGGCCCCATTGACTTGGCCGTCGTGGGCGGCGTCGAAAAAGTCGCGGGATCCGGCCATGGCCAGGATGTCCCCGCTGCGGTTATCCAAGACGATGGCGGCCGCGTTGGTCACGCCTTTCTTTTCCAGCCGAACCAAGCTGTTGCGGATGAGCGCTTCGACCTTGGTTTGGAGGCCGGCGTCGAGAGTAGTCCGGATTTCGGCGATCCCGGGCCGTTCCTCCGTGGGCACGCGTGCCAGGATCCAGTCGCAGAAATGCGGGGCTCGAAATTTCTCCTCGGCCGGGCGCGGCTCCACCGGCTCCTGCAGGGCCCGCTCGAGCGAGGGAGCGTCCACGTATCCCAGGTCGTGCATCCTTCGCAGGATCTCCTCCTGGCGCCGTTTGACGCCGGCGAAATTGCGATAGGGGTTGAGCACGGTTGGGGCCCTGGGCACCGCGGCCAGGAAAGCGGACTCGGCCAGGCTGAGGCGGGACGCAGGCTTGTCGAAATACTGGCGCGCCGCGGCTTCGACGCCGAAGGCTTGGTTGCCGTAAGAGATCCGGTTCAGATATTGGAGGAGAATGCCTTCCTTGGAGAGAGAGTGGTCGAGCCGCACCGCCAGCCAGGCCTCGCGGATCTTGGACGGCAGAGTCCTGCGAAAATGCCAGATGTTGCGGACGACCTGCTGGGTGATGGTCGAGGCGCCCGAGACGACTCGCCGGCTGCGCAGGTTCTGAAGAAAAGCCCGGGCCACGGCCGTGACATCGATTCCCGGATGGGCGAAGAACGACTTGTCCTCGGAGGCCACGGTGGCCTGAAGGAGAAACGGCGAGATGTCGGCCAACCCGACCCAGCGGCAGCGGCCGCCCTCGTCCGAGAGGACTTCCCGGAGCACCTGCCCGGCCCGGTCCGTGATTCGGAGCGAGACAACAGGGCCGGGGTCGAGCCGGCTCTTTGGGATCGGCCAATAAAACGATCCCAGGGCCGCCAGGACGAAGACGATCGCCCCGGCGGCCGTCCGCCAACGCCGCCGCCGCCTCACTTCACGATCTTGACCGTCCGCTCGCCGCTGCGGCCGAAGGTCTCGGGGGCGTACATCATCTCGGCCTTGCTGCCGGGCAAGGCGAAGACGCCCGGCGTCAGGGCCCGGGCCAGGTAGCGGTGCTTGTGAAGGCCGGCCGGCAACGAGTCCGCGAAGAGCAGGACCCGATCATCGCGCATTTCGATGTGATTGAAGCCCCACCAACGCCACCAGCCGCCGTCGTTCTCCGCCGCGGCGATCGCCTCGACCTGACCGGTTTTTTCAGCACTCTCGGTCTCGAAAGTCGGGTTGACGGCCTCGAAGCCGGCCGGCAGGGGATCGTCGACGACGACGAAGAGGCTTTCCTTGGGGGCCAGCACTTCCAGGGTGACCAGGACGATCTGGCCGGCCCTGATGTCGGTCAGGGGCTTGCCGTCCAAAGTCGTCAAGGTCTTATAGACCGCGAAGCCTTCGTCCCGCGCTTCCAACGCCCGCTTGGGGGCGTAGGTCAGGCGCAGGCCGTAATAGAGCGTTCCGGGGCCGGTCTTGTCGATCTTGACCGGCAGATTGGCGCCCGGTTTGACGTCGGCCAGGCTCTGTATCGCCGTTACGGACTTCTGCATCGCCTGGAACGATTCCTTTAGAATGGTTTTGCCGGCGAAGGCGATCTCGGCCCGGAAGTCCGGCCGCTCGCTCTCGAAGGCCTTGTAGTACTCGTTCAGGGAGTAGAAGACGAAGAAGTTCTCCTGGGTCGAGTGCCAGCGGCCGGCTTTCCTCTGTCCGACCAGCCAGCGGGCGATTGCGGGGGACAACGGGTGCCGACGCCCCGTCTCGAGCAGGGTCTGCAGGACAAGGCCGGTCGTCCGGGCGTTGGAGGAGTAAATCCAGGACAGGTCGTAGGCCGGGTCCTCTTCGAAGTGGGCCTGGGAGGCCTCGACCTTGATCAGGTTCAGCATCTCCTGCAGCAGCGTGTCGCGGGCCTGGGCCGAGCCGTCGCCGACGTGGATGGCCTTGGTCAGGAGGCTGCGCCCGAAGAGGGACATGTTGCCGCGGGCCCGGAACAGAAGCTCGGCCGCGGCGGGCTGGTACTTTTTGAGCAGGGCCAGGTCGTAGAGGGCGTAGGCTTGCGTCGTCAGCCAGCCCTGCGGGCCATAGGGATAAGGCGAGTCCCCGGGCTTGGCCGAGAGCAACTGCCGCAGGTAATTGGCGGCCTGGTTCAGCCGGTCCTCGTTGATGTCGTAGCCCGCCTCGCGCGCCTTGATCTGGGCGAAGACGGCGTAAACCGTGGCGTAGGGCGATTCGCGGGCCGAGTCCGGCCACAGCGAGTAGCCTCCGTTTTCGCGCTGGCAGGAGTCCATGTCCTTGAGGACGCGGCGAACGAGCTCCTTGACGGCCTTGGGCTCGAGGCTGCTCAAGTTGAAGTCCTCGATCAGCTTGGGGGCGACGAGATAGGGCAGGATGGAGGATGTCTTCTGCTCCAGGCAGAGGTAGGGATAGTAGGTCAGATAGTCGATGCAGCCTTTGAGGCCGGTCAAAGCCGAGGCGGCCGCGGTGACTTCGAGCTTGGTGGCTTGAGGCTGGATCGTGTCGGGCAGGCTGATCCGTTCCTCCTTGGGCCCGGTCGTTTGGTCGAACGTGGCCACGGTCTCGGTGCCGCGGGTCGTCTGGACCGGGAAGCCGTACTCCAGCCCGTCCGCGTCGGGGCCCATCTTGGCCCGGACGGCCAGTCGGGCCTTGCCTTCCTTCTCCGCCTCCAGGGCAAAGAGGATTTCGCGGCTTTCGCCGACGGCCAGGTCGAAAGTCCGTTCGGGCTTGTCCTTGAGGACCAGGCCCTGGGCGTCCAGGCTCATGACCACCGATCCCTTGCGGCCGGAATAGTTGTTGATGACCACACCGGCCTGGAAGGCGTCGCCGACCCGGGCGAAGCGCGGGCCGGAGGGCAGCAGCAGCAGCGGCTTGCTGACCTTGAAGGAGGCGTCCTGGCGGCCGAAGGCTGAGTCCTTGGTCTGGGCTACGACCATGACCCGGAAGGTCGTCAGGTTGTCGGGCAGGGTGAACTCGAACTCGGCGCTACCGTCGGCCCCGGCCGGCAGCGAGGGATTCCAATAGGCGGTCGTCTTGAAGTCGCCGCGCAGCTCGACCTCGGACAGGCCGGACGCGGCTGCCGCCTCATCGCCGCCGCCGCCCGCGCTCTCGCCCTTCTCGCCGTAATGGCGCTGGCCGACGACATGGATGCGCGAGTCCGCTGTCTGCACGGACAGCGGCTTCTCGCCGTAGTACCAGGCAAACGGATCGGGCGTCTGATAGCCGATCAGGTTGAGCACGCCGACGTCGACCACGGCCACCGTGAGCGAGGCGGGGGCGCCGGCCGCGGCCGCGTCCCTGACCTTCAGCGACACCTTGACCTTGTCGCGGGGCTTGTACGTCGGCTTGTCGGTCGCGACTTCGACGGCCAGCTTCTTCTGCGAGGGGTCGACATGGAGGGCCGCGTAGCCGATCTTAAACTGAGGCTTCCCGACATCGGCATCCTCGGTCACGGCGGCTCCGGCGGTCCGGCCCTGCACCAGCAGGACGGAGATGAAGACGTTGGGGATGTGGTCGGCCGTGATCGGGATGTCCACCGGCACGGCGCTGCCCACGATGTCCACGACGCGGGCGTCGATGATCGACTCGCGCTCGACGGTGATCAGGGCCTTGGCCTTTTCGTAAGGCGACTTGATCAGGATGCGGGCCGTCTCGCCGGGCTTGTAGGAGTCGGCGTCGGGGACGAGCTCGAGGGCGTCGTCGTCCTGCCGCTCCCAGGCCACGTAGTCGGAGCCCGTGACGTAGACGTAGGTGGCTGTGACGATCTTGTTCTTGCGGCCGTCCTGGCCTTCGGCGGTCAGGACGTAGAATCCGGCCTTGTCGACCGGGATGACGGCTTCGACGGGATCATTGGCGGTGCGGATCGAGCGCGAAGCGATCTCGGTATCCGTCTTCTCCGAGACCCACTCATAGCGGCCGCCGACGCCGGCCTTGCGGGCCGAGCGCCACTCGCGGCGCAGGAGCTTGACGGTCAGCTTCTTATCCGGGGCCGGCCCGCCGTCAGGCTGTACGCTGATGATCTCCGCCGCGAGGTTGTCGCCTTTCTTGAGGAAGGCGGACTTGGGCTTGACGCCGATATAGTATTCGCCCCTATGGATGACGGTCTGGATGCGGTTGGAAATGGACTTGCGGCTGGTACTCGTGACCGTGGCCTCAAGCGCGGCCATGACCGAGGTAGTCTCCTTCTCGGCCACGAGCGGCACGTTCACGGCCAGCTTGCCGTCCAGATCGAGGGGGGTGGCCCCGGAGGCCAGGAGGCGGCTGTTTTCGGAATAGTCGGACTCTCCGAGATCGATGTCCGTGCCGAAAATGTAGCCCTTACGGCCCGGCGGATCAAAAGACGTCGGGTTCAAGCGCAGCGTCCATTCGGCCCGCTGATTGGCCATGGCCCCGCCGTAGAGGTAATTGGATCGGATCTCGGCCTGGAACGGCTCGCCGAAGACGAAGGCGTCCTTCTGGGCCCGCAGATGGACTTCGAACTCGGCCGGCCGGAAGGCCTCGACCCGGAAGCTGCCGCTGAAGTCCGCGGACTTGCCGCCGGTCACGGAGGGAGGGAGCTTGACGGAGATGTTGTAGTACCCCAGCGCCGCATCGGCCTTGGTCTCCAGGTCCAGACTGAAAGAACCGTAGTCGTCGAGCTGGGCCTTGCCCTTGAAGATCGAGGCCTGGAACGGATTGGTGATCTCGCAATCCACGGACTTCATGCCGGGGAGCATCCAGCGGCCCTTTTCCCGGGCCCGGATGAGGCCTTTCAAGTGGACTGTCTCGCCGGCCCGGTAGATACCCCGCTCGGAGAAGACGTAGCCGCGCAGGCGCTCGGGCTCGGGCGACCAGTCATATTCGATATTGAAGCGGTAGGCATCGATCCCGGTGCCCCATTCCGAAGAGGCGAAGGCGACGTCGGTGCCCTTGCGGGCGAAGACCCACTGTTCGGGCTTGGTCCATTCGCCGGTGGGCTTGATGCCCAGTGCCTTCCAGCCGGGTGCCTGGGCCTTGCCGTCCTTGTCGGTGCGGCCGCGCCAGCGGACCTGGTTGTTCTCGTCCCGGATTTCGACTTCGGCTTCGGCGACAGGGAGGCCGTCCTTGAGCCCGGTGACCCAGATGAGGTCGTTGTCTGGCGAGAACTTGCCCGTGACGGCCATTTCGGTGACTTGGACCATGGCCTTGGGATAGCGCTCCCATTCTTCCTCGGAGAACGTATCGAGCTGGAGGAAGACCAGTCCATGCTTGTCTTCGAGCAGCCCGGCCAGCGATACCGGTACGAGCTGGCGCTTGTTGCGGGGCAGGTTGAGCGGCTTGACCGTATCCAGCCCATAGAAAGACGGCCGGGGCTGGAGCAGGGTGTTGGCATAGAAGACTTTCTCGCCCTTGAGGAGCGGGATGATCTCGTCCTTGGACAGCGCTGCGCCCATGACCCGGACCTTGTCGGCGTTGACGGCCGAGATCGGATAGATCGGGTCGAGGTAGGATTCCAAGACCCCTTGGCCGGTCGTCATGTTGACGGCCTTCTTGTACGGGCCCGTCTTGAATTTCAGGGAGGCTTCGCGGCCGAGAGTATTGCCGAACTCATCCTTCAGGTCGGCCGGGACGCGGACGGCGTAGGCCGTCTCCGGCGCGAAGGGGAGCGAAAGCCAGAGATCGGTGTTGCCGTGATCCCATTCCTGGTAGTAATCCGGTATCTCGACCTTGGGCTCGAAAGTGACGGCCTTGACGAAATCCTTATAGGGGACGCGATTGCTGAAGTGGAAGACGAGCTGCTCGCCGGGGGGCAGGGGATCATCGGCATCCATCCCCTCGAAGGCAAAAGTCTTGAAGGTCTCGAAGCGGAGGGCGGCGGCTTTCTCCAGGCCGAGCGGGCCTTCCCGGCCCGGCAGGCCGGGCTTGATCTCGACGGAATAGGCGAAATCGGGCCGCAGCTTCTCGCGCGGCACGAGCAGGAGGGCCCGCTCGGGCTTGGCCTCGAGGCCCAGCTCATCGAGCTTGGCGGCGGTCGGCTCCTGCAGCGTGAAGCCCGGCTCGTGCGTCTTGCCTTCGGCTCCGGCGCCGGCGAAGGCCAGGAAGCCGGAGGCCTTGGCTCGGTCGATGGCCTGGCTGAAGACGAGATAGACGGGCTGGTCGAGCTTGATCTGCTTGGCTTCGTGGGCGGGCAGGGAGCGGACCAAATAGGGCTTCTGGGTCTCGAAGGACCAGGCGAAATCTTTCTTCAGTTCGAAGCCGTCCTGGGAGCGCAGACCCGCCGGCACGGTGATCTTGATCTGGGTTCCGAAGGGGAAGCGGTCCTTGGGCGTGAAGGCCAGGGCCTTGGTCCCCATCCATCTGTACTTGCCCGCGAACGAGGGCTCGATCTTGAGAAGCTGGCCGCTGTCCTCGATCGGCAGAGGCTCGAGCGGAGCCATGGTGTGGTCGAAGATGACGACGATCTGGTCGGTGTCGCGGGCCCCGGCGACGGCGCCCTGCGGGCTGACGTGGACGACGGCAAGATCGCCCTTGGCTTCGCCGGCGGGCGGCGTCGGACGTCCAACGGGCTTGGGCTGGCAGGCCGGCAGGGTGATGACGGCGAAGGCGACAGCGGCGACGAACAGGCCGAGCGAGATTCTCTTGACCATGGGCGCTCCTCTTTCAGTCGAACGGATGGGATTATGCTACATGAAAAAAAAGGCCGACACAAGTCGGGTCCCGCCGCGAGAGGCGAGGCCCGAACGCCGCGAGGATCCCGCCGAATTTCAGCCCGCGAGGGCCTTCAGGGTGGCGACGACTAAAGTCCAGAACCGCTCGACCGAGGCGATCTCGACCCGCTCGTCGGGGGAATGGGGGTTCTGCAGATTGGGCCCGAAAGAGATCATGTCCATGCCGGCGAACTTCTCGCCGATGATGCCGCACTCGAGCCCGGCGTGGATGGCGCTGATCACGGCTTCTTTGCCGAAGACGTCCTGGTGGATCTTCTTCATGGTTTGCAGCAGGGCCGAGCCCATGTTCGGGGTCCAGGCGGGATAGCCCTCGGGCTGTTTGATGCGAGCCCCGGCCAAGTCGGCGACGGCTTTCAGGCCGTTGCGCACGCCTTCCAGGGCGGAGGCGACGGAGCTGCGGCTGGAACAGAGGATCGTGGCTTTGTCCTTGAGCGTGCGCAGGATGGCCAGGTTGGTCGAGGTCTCGACCAGGCCCTTGATCTCGGCGTGCATGGCCAGCACGCCGTGCGGGCAGGCCAGGAGGAAGTCGAGCAGGGCTTTTTGGGATTTCGGGGTCAGCGGCAGGAGCTTGGCCCCGGGCTCGAATGGTTCGAGGCCGAACTGGAGGCCCGGCTCGACGGCCTTGAATTCGGCCTTGATCTTGTCGCTGGCCGCTTGGACGAATACGGAGAAGGCCTTGGCTTTGGCCGGCTCGAACAGGAATTCGGCCCAGGCTTCGCGCGGGATGGCGTTGTGCTTGTTCCCGCCCTCCATCTTCAGCAGGGCCAGGGGGTACTTGGCTTGGGCCTGCCAGAGGACCCGGGCCAGGAGCTTGATGGCGTTGCCCCGGCCTTCGTGGATGTTGACGCCGGAGTGGCCGCCCCGCAGGCCGCTGACTTTCAGCCGGAAGCCGGCCTTGGCCTTGACGGCTTTGCGGGCCAGGGGGACGGCGATGTCGGAGTCGGCGCCGCCGGCGCAGCCGATGGTGAAGGTGCCCTCCTCCTCGCTGTCGAGGTTGAGCAGGATGCGGCCCAGCAGGGCGTTCGGCTCGATCGTCCGGGCCCCGTCGAGCCCGGTTTCCTCGGCCACGGTGAAAAGGAATTCCAGCGGTCCGTGGACGATCTCCGGGCTTTCCATGACCGCCAACCCGGCCGCGACCCCGATGCCGTTGTCCGCGCCGAGAGTCGTGCCCTCGGCTTGGACCCAGCCGTCCTTAATGATGGGCGTGATCGGATCCTTCATGAAGTCGTGCTTCACGTCGGAATTCTTTTCATTGACCATGTCCAGGTGACCTTGGAGAACCGCGCCGACCGCCTTCTCCTTGCCGGCCGTAGCCGGCATCCGGACGACGATGTTTCCGGTCTTGTCTTTTTTGCCGGTCAGCCCGAGCCGCTTGGCCTGGGCCAGGACATATTCGCCGACGGCCTTTTCGTTGTCCGAGCCGTGCGGGATCTTGCAGATCTCTTCGAAGTGCTTCCAAAGGGCGGACGGTTTCAGACCGGATATCGCGGACATGAGGGCCTCCTGATGAGCGTGAGTCGATGCTTAAAGAAAAATGATGCCACAACGGGAGGCCGAACTCAAGTGGGGACTCCCTTGGACTCCCTTGGAGGGGAACCCTTTAGCCGGGTTCCCCTCCAACGTTCCGTGCCGGTCTGCGACCGGCCCGTCTCTGCCTCCCCTCCAAGGAGCCTGGAGCGATTGAATCCCATCGTATCGCAAAACCAAGGCGATAGCCGTCAACGCTATGTTCTTGAACGTTTTTGACGCGGGACGGACGCGGGAATATGATCAAGGCCGTCATGAAGATTCGGGGCCTGCTTCTTGTGACTCTCGCCGCGGCGGCGATCGTCGTCGGCATCCTGTCCATCAAGATCGGAGATAAGGTCCCGATCAAGGCTGATGTCGACCGTTATCTCCAAGTCCAGATCGATTTGACCCGTACCAATATGCAAACCCTCCAGAACATCATCGCTTCTTTCCTGGCCACGGAAGGGGGGTCTCCGGCCGACCTGCAGGCCGTGCGGTCCGCGGGCTTGTTGACCACCGGTGCCCAAGACGCCTGGGGGCGCGACATCCGTTATGAGAAGCGCTCCGAGGCCTCGTTCCGGTTGACCTCAATGGGACGGGACGGCAAGCTCGGCACGGCCGACGACATCGTCATGGATTATTGATCCGGGCTTGGCAGCGACCTGATCGGGGGTTGCCAACCATCGTTGATCCGGTCATAATCTTCGCCGATCCCTGCCATGAATAATCGCTCCGCGACCCTCGGCGTACTGGCGATGGCCGCCACCGCGTTTCTCTGGAGCATCGCCGGCCTGTTCATCAAGGTCGTCGACTGGCATCCCCTGACGATCGCCGGATTCCGCAGCCTGATCGCATCCCTGGTCATTCTTCTCTATCTTAAGCGCCCCCACCTCCATTTTTCATTCCCCCAGATAGCGGCGGCCTTGGCCAACGCGGCGACGATGCTTCTGTTTGTCTCGGCCAACAAGTCCACCACTTCGGCCAACGCCATCCTGCTGCAATACGTCGGGCCCGTCTTCACCGCGTTCATCGCGGCCGTGCTTCTGAAGGAGCGCGTCCGTCGCGAGCACGGCCTTGCGTTTCTGTTCGTGGTGGGTGGGATGGTCGCGATGTTCCTGGACAAGCTCGGCGGCGGCCGGCTCTCCGGCAATATCCTGGCGGTTCTATCCGGGCTGACCTTCAGCTTCTATTTCGTCTTCATGCGCATGCAGAAGGACGGCTCGCCGCTCGAATCGATCCTGTTGTCGCATTGGCTAACGGCGGCCATCGGGATCGGCGCCTCGCTGTTCCTGCCGATGCCGCGGGTCACCTGGGGGGCGATCGGCGCCGTGGCGGTTCTGGGGACCGTGCAAGTCGGCCTCTCGGCGATCCTCTTCGCCTTCGCCATCAAGCGCATCTCCGCCGTGTCCGCGAACTTGGTCGCGGTGATCGAGCCGATCTGCAATCCAATCTGGGTCTTTCTCGTCCTGGGGGAGGCTCCGGGCATGCGGGCTCTCCTCGGCGGCGTCGTCATCCTCGTCGCTGTCACGGCGGCCTCGCTGATCAACGCGCGGCGGTCTACCGTTTGACGGCGATGCAGTCGATCTCGATCTTGGCGTCGAGGGCCAGCCTGGCCACTTGGAAGGTGGCCCGGGCCGGAGGGGCGGTCTTAAAGAATTCGGCATAGACTTTGTTCATGGCTGCGAACTCGCCCATATCTGCGAGCATGACCGTGCATTTGACGACGCGGTCGAGCGAGCTCCCGGCCGCCTCCAGGATGACCTGCAGGTTCTTGAGGACCTGACGGGTCTGTTCTTCGATGCCGCCCGTGACGAGCTTGCCCGTGGCGGGATCGATCGCCAGCTGGCCCGAACAATATACGAACCCGCCGGCCGTGATGGCCTGGGAATACGGTCCGATCGCCTTGGGCGCCTGGTCGGTCTGGATGACGGCTTTGGGGGCGTTGACGGTTTGGGCCGTCAAGGTGACGAGGCCGAAGACGGCCATGGCGATCGCCAGGGTCGGGATGAAATATTTCTTCATGGCCATAGTCTCAATATTCGGTCGGAATGCCGGACAGGATTTTATCCACCTTCTCGGCGACGGAGGCCAGTTGCATGGCTTTGAACATGTTGCCCTTGAGCTTGATCTGGCCGCTCATCAGGGCTTTCTTGGCGCCCAGCTCGGCCCGCAAGATCTTGACCATGACTTCGTAGGAACCGGTGAGGTGGAACTCGGCCTCCGGCGGCTCGCCGGGACCGATGGCGAGCGTCGTCAAAGCTCCGTCCTTGAACCGGAACAGGACGTATTTCGTTCCTCCGCCGGGGCAGTCCAAGTGGACGTTCGACATCGATGCGTTCGTGCGGTTCAACTGCTCGGGCGTCAGCTCGGCCTTAAGCCGGCGTTCCGCCTCGGCCCGCCACTCCTCGCTTAAATACGGCAAAGGGGTCATGGGGATCTCCTTTTAGTCCATCTTTTATAAAACAGGAATTGGCCCCTGTCAAATGAACCCTCTTTCTGAGCGACGCTCAAACCCCGATATATTGGTTCATCTCCCAACTCCGGGAAACGCGGTCCGGAGTGTCACCACGGCGGCGCGGGTTCACCACTCCTTTTTACGCAAATCCGCTCGGCGCCTCGGAACTCCGCATTCGAGATCACCCGGTTATGGAGACTACCCCCTCCGTTCCGATTCCGGTAGATTGTCGCGTGCTCAAACAGCCCTCGGCACATGCAGCCGAAGGTGCTATCCAATCCCCGCCTTCGAAGGCGGGGCAGGGGTGGTGATATCAATGAGAATAAGAGTGTTGTGCGCCTTCGGAATAAAAAGCTTTCTCCTCTCGGTTTCGCCGTTGGCCGACACACCGAACCGCTGAGGTAATCGGGGTTTGGCGTCGCGAATGTATCAGCGGGCCGATCCCAGGCTGGCGTCGAGCCTGGGGCGGGGGACGGAGGTCAGGAGGTGATGGCAGAAATAGCAGTGATTAGCCGTCCGCCCGGGGAATTTCGTTCCCCCCGCCAGCAGTCTTTGACGAATCCGGGTCAGACCGAGCTCGAAAACGGCCCGGACATAATCGTTCTTCGCCGCGCGGGCGATGAGATCGGCGGCCGTATGGTGTTTGATGTTCCCGATCGTCAGGCGCTCGTCATCCGTGGCGTATCCGCAGCACGGCTTGACCGCCCCATCGGGCAGGACGTAGAAGACGTGACCGGGCCCGCGGCAGAAATCCTCCTTGAACCAGGCGCCGCGCCAAGGGTCGACGAGGTCAGCCGCCCGCCCGAGAGGAACAAGGTCGATCGCTGTGACCGGGATGAAGAAAGCATCCGAGGCGATGATCCGACGGCCCTGTCGTACGCTGAGCCGGGCCTCGAGCTTCCATGCCAGCGCGGCCAATCGTTCCTCGGTCTCGGCTTCGCGCACTCCGCGGACGGCGACGACGCCGGCGATATCGGGCCTGTTCCAGATTTCGGCCGCCGTCCGGATGAAGGCGGCCGGCTTGGCGACGCCGGTGCCGTGAAAAGCATCCAGGCTGACGCCGAATGAGCCGTCATAACCTTTGTCGCGCAGGCGCGTCAACGCCGTCCGGAGCTCTCCGATCGTCCGGAACCAGACCGCGTTGGTCGTGATTCGATCGAACAGCAGGCCGAGCCGGACGGCCCGGGCGGAGACGGCTTCGAGGAACGACGGGTAGAGGAACGGTTCGCCGCCCGTGAACCCGATCCGCTCCACCGGCGTCCCGCGGCAGGAATCGAGAAATCGCAGCGCGGCCGTGACGGGCAGCCTCACCGATCCCGGCGCCACCGAACAATGGCGGCAGCGGAGATTGCAGGCCGAGAGGGGAGAGAACAGCACTTCGCGCGGCTCGAACCCCTGGCCCTTCGTCGGCGGTTTCATTCGACGCTCCTCCCGTCCTTCTTATCTTTTTTCCCGGTCCGGGTCAATGCGATGAACCGCCGTCGCGTTGACATTTCGGCCGCCCGACCCTACAATGCAGAGGCTTTCGCCGGCCCCGAACTATGAGCTCCCTGATCAACCTCGCATTAATGCTCGGCCTTCTCGCCGCGCCGTCCGCGGCTCCGTTGTCCTCCGGCCCGGCCGGTGCCAAGCTCGTCGTCGTCGCCACGGTCTTTCCGTTGGCCGAATTCGCCCGCGATGTGGCGGGCGACGCGGCCGTCGTCTCCCTGCTCCTGCCTCCCGGCGCCGACGTCCACACCTGGCAGCCGCGCGTCGGCGACGTCCGGGCCTTGGCCTCGGCCGACCTGCTGATCTCGGTCGGCGGGGGATTGGAACCCTGGCTGCCCGGGCTTGTCCGCGGTGCCGCGAAGCCGGGCTTGCGGCGGCTCGAAGCGTCGGCGGGGTTGGCCGTTCTGCCGGCCCACCAACACGAGGCGGGCGAGTCCGAGCCAGCGGATCACGCCGAGGAAGCTTTCGACCCTCACGTCTGGTTGGATTTCGGGCTGGACGAAGCCATCGTCGACTCCTTGGCCAAAGCCTTGACGGACCTCGCCCCCGGGGAGGCTCCCGGCTTCGGGCGGCGGGCCGAAGCCCTCAAAGAGCGCCTGCGCGCCCTGGACGCGGCTTTCCGGGAGGGCCTGCGCGCCTGCGCCGGGCGCGAGTTCATCCTGGGCGGACATGCCGCCTTTGCTTACCTGGCTCGCCGCTACGGCTTGATCCAAACATCCCTCTATGGCCCCAGCCCGGATGCCGCGCCTACGCCGAAGACGACGGCCGCCATCGTCGCCCGGGCCCGCCGGACCAAGGCCCGGACGATCTTCTACGAGCCCAACGTCGGCGATAAAATGGCCCGCCTTGTCGCGGCTGAGATCGGCGCCGACATCCGCCTGCTTCATCCCGGGCATAATATCAGCCCGGCCCAAAAAGCGGCCGGGATTTCGTTTTTCCGATTGATGGAAGACAACCTGGAGGCTCTCCGCCATGGCTTGGCCTGCCGCTGACACGGCCCCCCTGGTCCGAGTCGCAAACGTTTCCTTCGCCTTCGGCTTCCGCCGGGTGCTCGAAGACGTCACCCTGGATATCGGCCGGGGAGACTTCCTTGCCCTGCTCGGTCCCAACGGCTCGGGCAAGACGACCCTGGTCAAGATCATCCTCAACCTTCTGCGGCCCGAGCGCGGCGAAGTCCGCCTTCTGGGCCGGCCGGCCGACGAGTTCCAGGAATGGGAGCGGGTCGGCTATGTGCCCCAGAAGGCGACCCATTTCGATCCCACTTTCCCCGCCTCGGCCCGCGAAGTCGTGGCCATGGCCTTGCGCTCCTCGCGCGCGGCGGCCCGCCTGCCGCGGCGGGAGCAGGATGCGGCCATCCGGCGGGCCCTGGACTTGGTCGGGATGGACGAGCATCGCGACCGGCCTATCGGCCGCTTGTCGGGAGGCCAGCAGCAGCGCGTCTTCATCGCCCGGGCGATCGTGACCGAGCCGGGGCTTTTGTTCCTGGACGAGCCGACGGCCGGTGTGGACGCCGAGAATCAGGAGCGCTTCTACGATCTGCTGGGCCGCCTGAACACGGCTCAGGGCATCACCATCGTCCTGGTGACCCACGACATCGGGATCGTCAATAAACACGTCAGCCGGGTGGCCTGCCTCAACCAGCGGCTGATCTACCACGGGACCCACGAGGACTTCTGCAGCTCCGACGCAATCGAGGCGATGCTGGCCGGCGGGCATCACCTCGTCTCGCACCGCCATTGAGGACGCCGCCGTGATCGAAGCCCTTCTCCATTACGCCTTCCTTCAGCGGGCCTTGGTCGCCGGCTTGTTCATCGCCCTGGCTTGCGCCGTCCTGGGCGTCTTCCTGCTGCTGCGTAAAGACGCCATGATCGGACACGGCCTGTCCCATGTCGCCTTCGCCGGCGTCGCCATCGGCCTGCTGGTGGGCTGGATGCCGCTTCTCTCCGCCCTGATCGTATCCGTGGCGGCGGCCCTGGGCATCATGAAGCTCAAGGAGACGGCCGGTCTGCACGGCGATACGGCCATCGCCATCCTGAGTTCGGTCGGCTTGGCCTTGGGCGTTACCCTGGCCTCCATTTCGGGCCGCTTCAACGTGGCCCTGTTCGGATTCCTGTTCGGCGACGTCCTGGCCATCGAGCCGGTCGAAGTCTGGTTCTCGATCGGGCTAGCGGTTCTGGTCGTCGGCCTGGTCGTTTTCCACTATCATCGCTTCCTGTTCATGACCTTCGACCGCGAGGCGGCCCGGGTGGCCGGTGTTCCGGTGCGCTGGGCATGAAGATCGTCGGCATCCTGATGGTGGCGGCCTTGCTGGTCATCCCGGCCGCGGCCGGTCTGCAGGCGGCCCGCAGCTTTCGCGGCGCCGTCATCGGCTCCTGCGCGGTTTCGGCCGTTTCGGTGGTGGTCGGCTTGCTGGCGGCCTACGCCCTGGACTGGCCCGCCTCGGGCACGATCGTCCTGACGGCGTTCCTGCTCTTCGCGATCCTGTTCCTGCGGCGCCGTCGCTTAGGTTGAGATTCACCTCCAGTAAAAATGATCTTCTCCCGTCTCCGGGGAAGGTGAAGCGTCATGGTGTTCGTCCAACGGCGAAATTGCGAGGGCGGCGCCTTTTTCCACAACTCTCCGAGGGAAGCCAACGGCCGCCGAGGGCTGTTTGAGCACGCGTCCATTTAACGGAATCGAAACGGAGGGGATGAATGAACACGACGACTTTGTTCTTCCCTTCCTTCTTGGCCCGATAGAGCGCCGCGTCGGCCAGGCCGATGATCTCTTCGGTCTTCTGGCTGAGGAAAGGCGAGGCGTAGACGCCGATGCTGACCGTGATCCGGCAGGTCCTGTCGTCCATATGGTCGGTTCGGAAGGGGAAAAGGGAGATCTCCTTGCGGATGCGCTCGGCCGCGGCGGCCGCGTCCAAGCAGGAAGTCATGGGCAGGATGACCAGGAACTCTTCGCCCCCGTACCGCCCGGCGACGTCCGAGGATCGGACGACGTCCTGCAGGAGCTCGCCGAAGGCGCACAGGACGCGGTCCCCGACGACATGGCCGTAGCGGTCGTTAAGCGGCTTGAAGTCGTCCAGGTCGATCATCATCAGGCTGAGGGCCGACTTATAGCGCTCGGACCGCTGGATCTCCTCCTGCAGCCGGGCTTTGATGTAGGTCTGGTTGTAAAGCCCGGTCAGCCCGTCCCGGACCGCCAGCGTCGTCAGCCGTTCGCTCAAGGCAATCCCGCTCAGGGCGATGACCAGGATAAGGACGAAGCCGAGCGTCAGGATGGAGCGCTCCAGGGCCCGAAAGCCGACCCAGTTCCAGTACTGCGGGATGAGATCGCCGAGCGAGATGTAGATGAGATAGGCGCCGACCATAATGATGATGGCCCACAACCGCTTATTCAGGCCTTTGGTGACGAGGGGGAGTTTGCGCATGGCCTTGTCTGCCTTTCTTGGGTTATTAGGACTTGGCGAATTCTTTCTCGACACGGGTGCCGATCACGGCCGCGGCCCGCAGAACGCGACGGCGCAGGGAGGCCGCCTGATTGGCTGTTTGGGCCTTGAAGGCGGCGTCTTTGAGCCCCGGCAGGTTGATCCGGACATTGTAGTAGGCCCCCTCCGCCGCGGCCCGGGCCGCCAGGGCGGCCACTCCGGCGTCGCTGAGGGAGTTGCGGTTGCCGTCGCGGGCGGCGACGGCCGCCAGCTTGAGCAGGTCCAGGGCGGCTTCCAGGGTCCGGAACGGAACCAGGGTCGCCTCTTTGGTGGCGGCCTCGACGGCGGCGTCCCGCTCGCGGGCCTGATCCTCGGTGGCCTTGGGCAGCCGGAAGGCGTCCATGACCTTATTGAAGGCGTTGGTGTCGAGATCGACCAGGGCCAGGTACTCGTCCTTGAGCTCCTGGGCCCTCAGGGCCGTCCGATTCATCTCCTCGGCGAACCGCTCGTAGCCTTTCTTGCCCACCGTCAGGTTGGCCACCATCGAGGACAGGCCCGCCGACAGCGCGCCGCACAGGGCCGCGACGCTGCCGCCGCCGGGAGCCGGCGATTCCATCGACAGCTCGTCGACGAAGGCCCGCAGGGTCATCCCGACCAGGGCCTTGGCCGATTCTTCGAACTGGTATTCGATGATCTTCTTCTTCGGATCGAAGAGGGCCACATCCGAGAGCCCGAGGGAGCGGACAGCGACTCGAATGAGCTCCGGCTCCGGGACCCCGGGGCACTTGCCCTGCTTGGCCAGGTAGTGCCGGCCGGAGGCGAGGAGCGCGTCCTTGGGGATCAGCCCGACCAGCTCGCTGCCGGTGACCCGCATCCCCATCCGGGCCGCCTGCTCGCAGACTTCGTCGAAGACGACATGGATGGGAGTCGCCTTGTAGTTCGTGAAGTTGATCGAGATCTGAGCCGTCTGGTAGTCCTCGATGTACCAACCGACGGCCTTGATGTGGTTGAACTTGCCCGGCAGCTTGAGCGACGCCCCGGCTGCGTCGCGGACGATGGCGCCGTCCTTGTCGCGCTGGGCCCGGCCGCTTTCCCGGATGGTGAGGGCGATCTCGTTGGCCAGCTTGCGGTCGCGGGTGTTGAGGTTGATGTTGTAGGCGATCAGGAACTCGCGGGCGCCGATGACGGTGGCCCCCGAACAGGCTCGGAAGACCGGCTCGCCGCAATCCGGGGCCCAGGCCGGATCCTTGAGCTTTTCGGCCAAGCCTTCGTATTCGCCCTGGCGGACCGCGGCTAGATTGCGGCGCTCCGGCTTCAGGGCGGCCTCTTCGTAGAAATAGACCGGGATGCCCAGCTCGTCCGCCACCCGGCGGCCGAGAGCATGGGCCAGGGCGACGCATTCAGCCATGGTTACGCCGGAGACGGGGACAAACGGGCAGACGTCGGTCGCCCCGATCCGGCTGTGGGCGCCTTTGTGGCAGGCCATATCGATGACCTCGGCAGCCTTGCGGATGGCCCGGAAGGCGGCTTCGGACGCCGCCTCGGGGGAGGCGACGAAGGTGACGACGGTGCGGTTGGTGGATTCGCCGGGATCGACGTCCAACAGCTTGACGCCCGCGACCGCTTCGATCTCGGCGGTGATGGCCCGGATCTTGTCTTGATCCCGTCCCTCGCTGAAGTTGGGGACGCATTCGACGATCTTCATTCAAGGCTCCTTTCGGTCGCGGCTCTTGGTGTAGAGAAACTGGCCCTTGGCATCGTAGTATTCGACCAGGTCGAACTCGATCAGCCGCTCGTCGCAGACCGCCCGATCGCCGGCGATGACGATTAGAAACGGGGCATTCATGCGCTGGCGGGCGGTCTCGGCGATGCGGTCGGCGCCCACGGACCAGGTCTGTTCGTAATAGCCGTTCCAGGCTTCATCCCCCCAACCGGCGGCTTTGATCAACGCCGCCCGCGAGGCGAAGTCCTCCAGCCGGGCCAGGCGCAGGGGGAAGTTGCCCGTGATGACGGTCTTGGCTTGCAGGATCTCATCGACGGAGACCGGTTCCCGGGCCGGTAGGCGGAGCACGCTCAACAGCTGTTCCGTGGCGGGGAACAGGGTTCGGGGGGCGACCAAGGCCCGGGCCAGGAAGAAGGCCCCGACCCGGAAGTGGTTCACTTCGCTGAAGGCGTACTTGGCATAGTTTTTGCTTTCGCGCAGACTCATGAATAAGCGGGAATTGAGCGTTCCGCCCAGAATCTGGTTCAGGACGGACAGGGCGAACCGGTCGGGGATCTCGGGCGGCGGGTAGATGGCGCCGGCCATGATCGCGCAGTCCTTGGCCCCGGGGACGTCCAAGAAGCAGATCCGGTCGCGATCCTGGACAGGCGGGGCGAGGGGCGGCAGGGCGGGTATATCCCGCCGCTGCCAGATGTAGAGATGGCGGCTGATCCGGCGAGACGCGGCGTCGAGGCCGATGTTGCCGGCCAGGATGATCTGGGCGCTGTTGGGGCGATAGAAGCGATCGAAGAACAGGGCCAGGTCGCGCAGGTTCCAGTTCTTGATGACGTCGCGGCCGAAGGCGAAGCTGGCGTAGGGATGGTTTTGGAAGAGCAGGCGCATCAGGTGGCGCCGGGCCCCGAACTCCGGGTCCTTCTCCCGCTCCGCCAGCTCGTAGGTCAGGTTGGTCCTGACCTGGATCAGCTCGCGCTCGGAAAAAGACGGCTGCAGGAGCATCTGGGCCAGAAGGGCGATGATCGCGTCGAGGTTCTCTTCCAGGAACTGGAACGTGACGAAGACATGATCCTGGGTGATGTCGAGCGACATGGAGCCGCCCAGCGACTCGACCAGCTCCTCGATGGCCGCGGCCGAAAGGGTGCGCGTGCCGCGCAGGAACATATTGGCGGCGCAGGTCGCCAGCCCGGGCAGGCTCTTGGGCGACCGGATTTCCCCGGCGTCGAGGACGAGCTGGAGGCTCATCAGCGGCGTCGTCGTCCAGGGCACGACCGTGATCCGGAGGCCGTTGGTCAGGCCGGCGGTCTCGATGGCCGGAAGCCCGAGCGACGGCAGGGGATCGGCGGCCGGCGGAGTCCGACGGAATCGTTCCTGGGCGGTGAGCGGAGCGGCGGCTAATAGCGCCAGGCAGAGCCAGGTCGCGGGCAGCCTATTCGGCCGACCTTTCATCGAAGCCTCATGTTGACCAGGAAGGAGTTGGCCGGGGTGAAATACCGCGCCGCCAGGCCGACGATGTCCGCCGGGGTCACGGCCAGGAACTTGGCCAGCTCGGCCGGGGCGGCGTCGAGGTCCCGCTGGATGAACCACAGGTCGACGAGATACAGGGCCCGTTCGATGGCCGTACCGACGCGCCGGTAGTATTCCCGCTTGAAAAGGGCCTTGTACCGATCGAGCTCGGCCGGCGAGAGGAGGCTCTGCTTGACGCGGGCCAGCTCGTCGAAGATCTCGATTTGGCAGGGCTCGAGCTGGGAGGGGTTGGCTTGGACGAAGATTTTATAGATGGACCTCTCCCGGCGCCGCTCGATGCCGCCGGCCATCCGGAAGGCGATCTTGCGGTCGGGGTCCAGAAGCCGGCGGGAGAGACGCGAGGTCCGGCCCCGCAGAAGCACGTAATCCAGAAGGACCAGGGTGTAGTACTCGGCCGAGGTCGAGGGCGAGAGGCGGAAGCCCAGGCTGAAGGCGGGGGAGAGAGCCGCCGGATCGAGAAAATCGCGCTGCGCCGGCCTGCGGCCGGGAGCGGGGGGCGGGTCGAAGACGGGGGCGATGTCGCGGCCCCGGGGCAGAGTGTCGAAATAACGGGCCACCAGCTCCCGGACCTTCGGCTTCTGGACGTCGCCGGTGATGCAGAGGACGGCGTTGTTGGGCGCGTAATAAGCGGCATAGAATGCCCGAGCGTCCTCCAGGGTCAGCCCCCGGATGTCCTCCTCCGATCCGAACGGGGGATGGCCGAAGGCGAAATCCGGATGGATCATCTGGTCGAAGGCCGCCAGGCCCTCGTAGTAGGGCTCGGTTTTGCGCCGGGCCCGGAGGTCGTCCAGAAGCTGGCCTCGGGCGGCGTCGAAGCGGGCCTCGTCGATCTCCAAAAACCGCATCCGGTCGGACTCAAGCCAGAGGGCCAGGGCCAGGTTGTTGGCCGGCAGGGTCTGATAAAAAACGGTCCGATCTTCGGCGCCGGCGGCGCTCAAGCTCCCTCCGACGCGGTTGATGAAGTTGATGTGCTGAAGGGGAGGGACGTCGGTCGAGCCGGCGAACATCAGGTTTTCCAGGAGCGAGGCCAGGCCGGTCTTACCCGGCTGTTCATAGAGCGAACCGACCTTGTAGGCTACGACCACCGAAACGAGGGGCAGGGCGTTGTCTTCCGAGATGACGACCGTCAACCCGTTCTTGAGCTTGTATTGGGTCAGCGGGAAATCCTCCCGCTGGGAGGCGGCGGGCGCGGCCGGCTGGATTTGCGGCGATCCGGACAGCCCGAGCCAGGGCAGGAGAGCGCAGGCGACGGCCAGACCTCTCCTCGCGCGGGCCTTCATCGAAACTGCCACGGCGTTAAAGGTACCATATTCGGGGGGAGAAGGGAACGCGACGGGCCGCCCCTGTCCCCTGGGATCAACCGGTTTCCTCGGACGAAAAGACGATCCGCGAGAAGCACTCGGGGATATGCGAATCGTAGACTCCGTGCCGATTCAGGGCCCAGCCCGGATCGGGCGAGACCCTGATCCCGGCGGCATGGAAGGCCTCGAAGCGGCTGAAGTCCATCCGCCATTCCTCGCCGTCGCGGGGGGGAAGAGGCCGTCCCTGGGCCAGGGCGGCGAATCCCTTCCAGGGAAAGGCCAGCTCGACTCTCCAACCGCGGTCGATATCCCGGTCGTCGTTGAGGGTTCCGTCCACGAAAACGGCCCAGCGCAGGCCCGGGAAATCCCAATCCATGAAGGCCCAGCGACGGCCCCGCGGGTGTTTCCCGTACCGGGAAACATCCTGGAAGCCGCCGATGACGTCGACGGGATGGGCCGAGAGATCGAACTCCGGCCGGTCGGCGAAGCCCGCTTTCCGGTAGGCATCCTGCCAGATATAGAAGACTTCATAGATCGTGCCGCGGGCGTTGACCTGGAATTCGTAGTAGCCGTCGGGTCCGGCGATGAACAGCTCGACGTCGTTCTCGGTCCAAATGAAGGCATCGCGCTCGGTCAGGCGGGCTTGGACATGGGGCTCTTCCACCCAATAGCCGACATAAAAATATTCCTCGTCCCAGAGGGCGGCCATTCGGGTGTCGAACGGCCCCGGCACGCCTGTGACCAGGTCCACGAAGCGGGGCGACCGCTCGGCCCGGCGCCAAGGCCCGGATTCGAGGCGGCCGTTCAAGGCCGGCGGGCGGGATGTCCGGCGGCAGACATAGCGGGTCAGATCGGAAGGGGGGCATCCATAGGCGTTCGTCATGAGGCGCTCACTTTTCCGCGGCCCGTTCCACGGCGCCGAAAATGCGGAGGAAATTGCCGCCCAGGATCTTGCGGACGTCGCTTTCTTTGTAGCCGCGGCGCAGCAGCTCCTCGGTCACGGCGATGAGCTTCCCGGCGTCTTCCAGTCCGGCCGGGGCGGCGGAGATGCCGTCATAATCCGAGCCCAAGCCGACAGCGTCGGCGTTCCCGGTGACCTTGACGACATGGTCGATATGGTCGACCAGAGTCCGGACATCGACCTTGGGCAGGGTCTTGTCCAGCTCGGCGATTCGTTTGTCGGCCAGGGCCCAGGCCGGATTCTTCTTGTCGGGGTCGGTACGGATCGCTTCGCGGTAGTCGGTCGGCAGACCGTTCTCCCGGGCCGTCGACTCCCTAAGCGCGATCCGCTTCTTGTCGGTTGCGGCGTCCAGGAAGCCGGTCGAAAAGTTGATCCCGACCATGCCGCCGGCCTTGGCCAGAGCCTTGAGCATGTCGTCGGTCAAGTTGCGATGATGGTCGGCCAGGGCCCGGCAGCAGGAGTGGGAGGCGACGACCGGCGCCTTGGACAGCCGCAGGACGTCCCAAAAAGTCTCGTCGTGGGAGTGGGAAACGTCGATGATCATCCCCAGCCGGTTCATCTCGCGGACCACGCTTTCGCCGAATTCCGTCAGGCCGCCGTATGTCGGGGCCGGATCGCCCGAGGCATCGGCCCAGTCGGTATGCGTCCAGTGGGTCAGGGTCATCAATCGGACTCCCATCCGGTAGAAGGCCCTCAGCAGGTCGAGATCGTTCTGGATCGCGTAGCCGCCTTCGATGCCGATGAGGGCGGCCGTTTGGCCGGTGTTGCGGACGGCGGAAAAGTCGGCCAGGGTCCGGATGACGGCGAGGTCGCCTGGATTTTGGGCGGCCAGCCGGTAGACGGCTTCGATCTGGTCGAAGACGCCCTTGGCCGAGGTCGCCTTTTCGATGTCCGTCGCGGGCGGCGGGGCGTAGCAGGCGAACACCTGCAGGTCCACCGCCCCGCGCTTGAGTTTGGGGATGTCGATATGGCCCTTGGGCAGGTCGAGCCGCAAATCCTCGCCGGCCATGAAGCGGCTGATCGTGTCGCAGTGCAGGTCGACGACCGCGGCGTCCTTGTGTAGGAACTCGGCCCGGAAGCGGGGATCGAAGAGGTTGTCTGTCGTGTTGTCGGCCAAGGCTTGGATCACCTCCGCGTGGTATCGGCCGGCCAGTCCTAGGAGCTCGGGGTCGATGTAGTCGACCCGGTCGCCCGGCCGGTGGTATTCGGGATGCTCGTCGTCAAGTGCGTTGGTCAGGAGCCCCCCCGTCCGCAGGCTGATGGAAGCCACCCCCTTGTCCCAGAACGTGGAGTGGTCCGAGCCGCGGTAGTCGACCCGGGGTTTGAGCTTGGCCGAGATGTCGGGATCGAGCTTGGGCCGGATGAGATCGTAAAAGCGGGCATACTCGAACAATCCTCCGATAAAAAGATCGGAGTCTCCGGTGCCCACCATGTCCATGTTCAGGTAGCAGACCGTTTCGGCCAACGGGATGACCGGATGCTCGACGTAGAAGCGGGAACCGACGGTCCCGTTCTCTTCACCCGCCCAGGCGGCGAAGAGAAGCGTGCGAGCCGGACGGTAGCCGGAGGCTTGGATGGCGCGGGCGATCTCCAGCACGACCGCGACAGAGGCGGCGTTGTCGTCGGCGCCGGGATAGACGAGGCCGTTCATATCCGATCCGAGATGGTCGAGATGTCCGCCGATGATGACGGCCTCGGCTTTGCGCTTGGCATCGCGGCCGGGGAGGAGCCCGAGGACGTTGAGGGCTGTCCGGTCTTCGCGGGCGAAATGGGCTTCCATCTCGACCGAAGCGTCGAGGGCGAAGGAGTGGGGCGACTTCAGGCGCAGGATCCGGCTCACGGCATCGCGCCAGCTCGACTTAGCCGCGTAAAACAGGTCGTCAAGGACGTCGCGGTCCGCATGGACGACGACGAATCCGGCCGGGGCCGCGCCCGGCGGGATCATCCCCGAGGCTAGGCGCCGGATGGACGGGCGGCCCCTCTCGTTGAGGTTCATTTCGATGATTCCCGCGGCGCCGCGTTCAGCCGCCAGCTTGACCTTTCGCTCCAGCGTCCAGCTTTGGACGACCGCGGTCCCGAAGGAGGCGGGCGCATCGGGCAGGATCACCAGGATCCGGCCTTTGGCGTCCAGGCCTGCGTAATCGTCCCAAGCCGGCGAGTCCGAGACGACGCCATAGCCGGCGAAGGCGACTGGTCCCCGGGCGGTCCCCGAGCCCGTCCCATAGGCCGGGAAGAAATCGCGATCGCGTCCGGCCGTGAAGGCCTTGGCCGCGGGCGAGACGATCGCGAGGCGGGGCGGCGGATCGAAGGAGGTCTGGTTCTTGAACGGCACGTCTTGGAAGTAAGATCCACCGGCTGCGGCGGGGATCAGGCCGTATTCCTTCATCCGAGCGGCCACGTATTCGGCGGCCAGCCGGTATTCGGGCGATCCCGAGGCGCGGCCCTTCATGCCGTCCACGGCCAGGACGCGAACGTGTTCGAGGGCTTTGCGGCCGTCGATCGGAATCTTGACCGGCGGGGCGGAGCGGAGCGAAAGGCCAAAGGCCAGGGCGAGCAAGGGAAGGGCGGCGCGCTTCATCGGCGGGTTCCTTTCATGAAACGGAAAAGTAATGTAGTCCAAGCGGGGCCTCAAAACAAGAAGGGCTCGGAGTATAGGGGTTCGCTCTGGCGGAAATTTTTGCGCCGTGGCGTCTCGTTTTTCTCGGCGGCTCGGAACTCGCGTCCCGCATCGATTCAACGGTCTTGGTACGGTCCGCTCAGACATCCTCGCCGTCCTGCCTCTTTCCGGGCAGGATTCCTTCGAAAAACGGGAACACGCGGCGAAATTTCCGCATCGGCGCTCACCCCCACACTCCTCGCCTTGTTAAAGAGCTATTCCGAGAGAAGGGAATCTGCATTCGCGAAGCCTAGCTTTTCGCTACTTGCTGAATCGATTAAAATAAAATATACTAATTCGCTAGGAATAAGCTGTTCATGACACTCGTCCAGGCGCCCAAGGGAGTCGTCCTCCGCATCGCCGCGATCGCCGGGGGCGAGTCCGTCCACCGCCGGCTGATGTCCCTGGGCTTTCATGAAGGCGATCGGATCGAGGCGGCGGGACGGGGGATCATGGGCGGGCCGGTCCTCCTGCGCAATCTGGACTCCGGCGTCACCGCCGCCGTGGGCCGGGGCATTGCGGCCAAGATCCGGGTGGAAGCGATCGATGAGCGGCCGCAGTGAGCCCGTCATTGTCTTCCTGGGCCAGCCCAACTGCGGCAAGAGCACGCTTTTCAACGCCATCGCCGGCCCCAAAGCCCACACTTCCAACTTCCCCGGTACGACCGTCCAGCACACCCACAGCCAGGTCCTCGTCCGCGGCCGTATCCTAAGCATCGTTGACCTGCCGGGGACTTATTCCCTGAGCCCCTCCGATCCCGCCGAGCGCACGGCCCTGACCCATCTGTTCGGCGAGCCGCCCGATCTCGTCGTCAACGTCGTCGACGCCTCCATCCTCGGGCGGAGCCTGGAGCTGACTCTGGAGCTTCTGGAGATGGGCCTGCCCATGATCGTCGCCTTGAATATGTCCGATCTGGCGGCGCGCAGGGGGATCGTTGTCGACCCCGCGGCCCTATCCCGCCGGCTCGGCTGTCCGGTCGTCACGACCATCGCCCCGCAGGGCAAAGGCGTCCTCGAGCTGCTGGATGCGGCGAGCGAATGCCTCGCCGCGCCCTGCCGCGGAACCGCGCCGCGCTGGTCGGCCGACGTCGAAGCCGTGATCGAAGGCGTCATCCGTCGGCTCCCGGCCGGATTTCCCTGTCTCGGCAACCCGCGCTTCACGGCCATCCGAATGCTCGAAAGCGGCGGCCTGTTCTGCGCCGAATTCCTGACCGAGCTCGAGCCGGGCCTGGCCGCCGATCTCGATGCGGCCCGGGCCTCGCTGGAGAAGACCCGCGGCCGCCCGGCCTATGAAGTCATCTCGGGGGAGCGCCATCATCTGGCCCAGAAGCTCTTCGAAGAGACGGCCCGGGTCCGACGGATGCGCCGACCGCTTTCCGACCGCCTCGATGATATCCTCCTTCATCGATGGCTCGGATATCCCGTCCTGGCCGCCGTCCTGTTAGCCTTCTTCCTCGTTATATTCAAGGTCGGGGCGCCCCTCGAAACCCTTCTCCTCAAGCCTTTTCTGGGCTTGCGGAGCCTGCTGGCCTCCCGGTTGGACAGCCGGCTTCTTTTCCATTTGGCTGAGGGACTGCTGCAGGGGGTCGGGGGAGGGGTGGCCATCGTTCTGCCCTACTACGTCCCGCTGCTGGCTTTGATGGCCTTGCTGGAGGATGTCGGCTATCTGGCTCGGGCCGGTTTCCTGCTCGACGCCTTCATGCACCGCATCGGCTTGCACGGCAAGTCCGTCGCGCCGTTTATCCTCGGGTTCGGCTGCAACGTGCCGGCCATCGTCTCGACCCGCATCCTTGAATCCCGTCGCGACAGGGTCCTGACCTCCCTGCTCATCCCGTTCATCCCATGCTCGGCCCGGACGACCATCATCCTAGCCTTGGTCGCGTTCTTCCTCGGCCCCTGGTGGGCCCTGGGCTTTTATGCCGCCAATATCGTTCTTGTGGCGGTCCTGGGAAAAGTTTTGAGCCTCTTCATCAAGACAGAATCGCCGGGGCTGATCCTCGAGATTCCCTCGCTCAAGGCGCCCTCGCTCAAGAATGTGGGGCTCAAGATCTACCTGCAGCTCAAAGCGTTCGTTCGCTTCGCCTGGCCGCTGCTCATCCTGGGCAGTCTCGTCCTCGGGGTGGTCCAGTCTCTGCATTGGGACCAGGCGATCAACGCCGCCTTGGCGCCGCTCGTAGTCGGGGTCTTGGGTTTGCCGCGCGCTCTCGGCGTCACCCTGATCTTCGGATTCCTGCGCAAGGAGCTGTCGCTCCTGATGATGCTGCAGGCGCTGGGCGTCAGCTACGCCGGGTTGGCCGCCGTGATGACGCACCAGCAAATCGCTGTCTTTGCCGTCTTCGTCAGCCTATTCATCCCGTGCCTCTCGACGTTCGTCATCCTGTGGAAGGAGACGGGGCGGCGGGTGGCGTTTTTATCGGCGGGGTTGAGCGTCTCGGCCGCGATCCTGATCAGCCTGCTGGTGCGCCTGTTCCTCTGACCTTTATTCCTTTTCTGAAATACAATCCCCATTCAGATCTCTAGGATATTTTCTTTCAGTTGACTTGATGTAAGATCAATTGAAAGTACTATTTAATTCTGATTTAATATCAAAAGATTTAGTTCGAGCGGGTGGGGGGTATGAACAAGATGAGAAGAGAAAGAAATAAAAAGAGCCCAAAGCCGTTTCGAGAGTATTTTGAGCTTATTATCGAGACAGCGGTCTTTGTGTTCTTCGTCATGACCTTCGTTGTCCAGGCGTTCCAGATTCCGACTGGATCGATGGAACCGAACTTGCTTGTGGGTGATTTTCTTCTTGTCAATAAGATGGCATACCGCAATGTGAGCAACGGGATTGACCAATGGGTCCTACCCAAGAGGCCTGTTAGGCGACAAGATATTATCGTCTTCAAATACCCTAATGAGCTAAGCAAGGATTATGTTAAGAGGGTTATCGGCCTCCCGGGCGATAAGATCGAAATCATAAAAAAACAGGTTTTCGTCAACGATAAGCCTATTGAAGAACTCTATAAACGCCATATCGATCCCCGCATCTATGACTCGGCCGAGGACTCACGACGCGACAATTTTGGCCCCATCACCGTCCCTCCCGATTCGATCTTTGCTATGGGGGATAATCGAGATAACAGCGAGGACAGCCGGTATTGGGGTTTTGTTCCCAAGGCCAACCTCAAGGGGAGACCCTGGGTCATCTATTTCTCGTACGCTGCCGAATCTGGAGCATATCTAAAGACAGGCTTGGCCGATCGGCTCAAGAAATTCGCCGGCTTCTTCACTCGGGCTCGCTTAAATCGCATTCTCAAGGTCGTTCATTAGAGGCCAGTCTGCCACGGTGCGGAATAATTAGGCTCATCTCCCATCTCCGGGAAATGAACGCGGTTAGGGGTGTTGGCCAACGGCGAAATTGCGAGGGCGGCGCCTTTTTCCACAACTCTCTGAGGGAACCTGGCTCTGGCCAGGCGCCGAGGGCTGTTTGAGCACGCGACCACCAAACGGAATCGAAACAGAGTGGGTGGTCTCCCAAATCGGACAATCTGGAATGCGCAGTTTCGAGGCGCCGAAGAGAGCTGTGGGAAAAGGCGAAAAGAGCCCGAAGCCGCCGGGTCGACATCCCGAACCGCCCTTCCCGGAATTAGGCGAAGAACCCTATAAATAGGATTGGTGTGCCAATGGTCTATGAGGTGTTTATGGTAAAATACCCGCTGCCATGAGCGAGCTAACGGCGTATTTGGAGACCGCGCGGGGGATCGCCCTCGAGGCGGGATCTCTTCTCCGGGAGAGATACCATCGCTTGACCGAAATCCGGTACAAAGGCGAGATCAACCTCGTCACCGAGGCCGATACCCTGGCCCAGGCCTTGATTATCGATCGCCTGTCCAAGGCCTTCCCCGGGCATGATTTCCTGGCCGAGGAGGGAGTCAAATCCTTCTCCGGGGCCGAGTTCCGCTGGGTCATCGATCCCCTTGACGGAACGACCAATTTCGCCCACAAGCTGCCCGTCTTCTGCGTCTCGATCGGGCTGGAGAAAGGGGGCGACCTGGCCGCGGGCGTCGTTCACAATCCCATGACCGGCGATCTGTTCTGGGCCGAGAGAGGCGGCGGGGCTTTCCACAACGGCTCGCCCATCCGCATCTCGCCGACGGCCGATTTGGGCCACGCCCTCCTAGCCACCGGATTCGGCTACGACGTCTGGACCACCCGCTGCAACATCGACGAGCATGAGCGGATGGTCATGCGCTGCCAAGGCATCCGGCGCTGCGGCTCGGCCGCCCTGGACCTCTGCTTCGTGGCCTGCGGCCGCTTCGACGGGTTCTGGGAGCTCAAGCTGAGCCCCTGGGACACGGCCGCCGGCGCCGTCATCGTCCGGGAAGCGGGCGGTCGGATCACGGATTTCGACGGCCGGCCCGTCGACATCTATCGCCCCGAAGTCTGCGCCAGCAACGGCCTCGTCCACGAGGCCATGCTTTCCGTTCTGAAGCCGAAATAGCCGCGCTCGGGCCCGACCCCCGCCGGGACGAGCGATGATCCGGGAGGTTCGCCATGAGGAACATCGGACCTGCTGCAAGCTTTCTCCTCGCCGCGCTGCTCCTCGTTCTGGTCCCGCCCCTGGCGGGGCAGGAGCCGCCTCCGACGCCCCCTGCCGCGCAGACCGGTCCCCCCGAAAGCTTCGTCCTGATCAAAACGATCACCCAGGCCGGCAGCGCAGCCTGGACCGACACCGGACTGCAGGTCAAGCTGGGCGACGAGTTCTATTTCGAGGCCGAGGGATCGATCTGCATCCAGAAGAACAATCCCGTGGCAACCTGCGGGCCCGAGGGCCTGGCCCTGCGGACGATGCAGCAGCCCCTGCCCGACAAGAACCTGGGCAGCCTGATCGGGATGGTCGTCTTCCGGGTCGATGTGATCGAGGACAAGCAGACCAAGGAAAAGACCGAGCGCCGGTACGGCGAGCGCTTCGCCATCGGCAAGGGGGTTCTGGCGTCGATGCCCGAGGAAGGCAAGCTGATGCTGGGCGTCAACGAAAACATCACCGGCGACAATACGGGAGAGTTCGTCGTCCGGATTTACCGAAAACCCCCACCCCGGGGGTAAAATCGATTTCGTTTCCCATTCTCGGAGGTTCGTTGCGCAGGGCGAAGGAAAAGCTTTTTATTCCGAAGGCGCACAACACTTTTATTCTCATTGATATCACCACCCCTACCCCGCCTTCGAAGGCGGGGATATGTTAGCGCCTTCGGCTGCATGTGCCGAGGGCTGTTTGAGCACGCGACCATCTCTCGTTATCGAAACGGATTGGGTGGGCAACGATACCGGGCGATCTTAAATGCGGAGTTCCGAGGCGCCGAGGAGAGCTGTGGAAAAAGACGAGTAGAGCCCGAAGCCGCCGGGCCGGATACCGCCCCGCAGGCTCCGAGAATGGGGAACGATACCGATTTACGTCCCGCCGTTGGCCTTCTTGGCCAGAAACTTTTCCAGGAACTGGGTGTCGTAGTTGCCGTTCTGGAAGTCCGAGTTGGCCAGGATGGCCAGGTGCAGCGGGATGTTCGTCTTGATGCCCACGATAGTGGTCATCTCCAGGGCGGTTTGCATCTTCTTGATGGCCAGATAGCGGGTCGGAGCGTAAGCGATGATCTTGGCCACCAGCGAGTCGTAGGTCGGCGGGATGACCCAGCCGCCGTAGGCGGCCGAGTCCACCCGGATGCCCTCGCCGCCGGGCAGGACCAGGAATTCGAGTTTGCCGGGCGAGGGGGCGAAGGTCGTCGGGTCCTCGGCGTTGATCCGGCATTCGATGGCGTGGCCGCGGATCTCCAGGTCGAAGGGGAAGTTGATCTTCTCGCCGGCCGCCACCCGGATCTGAGCCTTGACCAGGTTGATGCCGTAGACCATCTCGGTGATGGGATGCTCCACCTGGACCCGGGTGTTGGCCTCCATGAAGTAGAACTTCTTGTCCTCGTCGACCAGGAACTCGAAGGTGCCCAGGCTCTCGTAGCCGATGTGCTCGGCGGCGTCCTCGACGGCCTTCATCATCCGCTTGCGGAGTCGGTCGTCGACGAAGGGGGAGGGCGTCTCCTCGATGACTTTCTGGTACTTGCGCTGGACCGAGCACTCGCGCTCGGCGAAGGCGATGATCTCGCCCTTTTGGCCGCCGATGATTTGGATTTCGATGTGGTGGGCCCCGGTGATGTACTTCTCGATGTACAGCGAGGGGTCGCCGAAGGCCGTTTTGGCCTCGTTCTGGGCGATGGGGAATTGCTCTTCCAGGTGGTTCGAATTGCGGCAGATGCGCATGCCTTTGCCGCCGCCGCCGGCCGCGGCCTTGATGATGACGGGGTAGCCGATCTTCTGGGCCACCAGCTTGGCTTCGGCCGCGTCCTCGAGGATCTTGTCGCTGCCCGGGATGAGCGGCAGCTTGGCCTTGCCCATCTCCTGGCGGGCCCGGTTCTTGTCGCCCATCATCCGGATGATGGAGGCCGGCGGGCCGATGAAGGTCAGGCCCGAGGTCTCGCAGATCTCGGCGAAGCGGGCGTTCTCGGCCAGGAAGCCGTAACCGGGGTGGATGGCGTCGGCCTTGGAGATCTCGGCCACGCTCAGCAGGTTGGGGATGTTCAGATAGCTGTCGCGGGCGGCGGCCGGGCCGATGCAGTATTTCTCGTCGGCCAGCATGGTGTGGAGGGAATTCCGGTCGACGTCGGAATAGACCGCCACGGTCTTGATGCCGAGCTCCCGGGCGGCCCGGATCACCCGCAGGGCGATCTCACCACGGTTGGCGATGAGAATCTTCGAAAACATGGGGCCTCACGCGTTGGGGACGATGGCGAAGAGCTTCTGCCCGAATTCGACGGGCTTGCCGTTCTCGACGAAGATTTCCTTGACGGTGCCGTCGATGTCGCACTCGATCTCGTTCATCAGCTTCATGGCCTCGACGATGCAGAGCGTCTGTTTCTTCTTGACCGGGTCGCCGACGTCCACGAAGGGCGGCGAGCTGGGGGAGGGCGCGCGGTAGAAGGTGCCGACGATCGGCGAGGTCACGTGATGGACGTTGCCCTTGGGCTCGGCGGGCGGCGGCATCAGCGGGTTGGCCATCCCGCCTCCCCCATCGGTTCGGGCCGCGCCCTGGTGAGCGGGCGTCGGCTGATTGACGGGGGCGTAGACGACATGCGCGTTTCGGCTGATCTTGATCTTGAAGCCTTCGATTTCAAGCTCGAATTCCGCCAAATCGCGGTCTTCGAGCAACTTGATGACCTTGGTGATTTCATCGAAATCGATCTTGGGGGTCATGCAACTCTCCTCGGGAGATATGGGAATCTCCTTTGTTTTCTTCATTTTTCCCGAATGATCGGCTAGAACGCCTATTTACCTTAACAGCAGTCGCCGGGTAGTGTCAAGCCGTCACTCGGCCAGGAGTTACCCCAAAATATTTTCAGTTTTTAGAAGAGTAGTCGCTGGAAGACGGACGGCGGGGGCTGTCTGGGCGAAGTGCCTGGTCCTCGGGTGCGGTTGAAGAGGACCTGCTTGATGCCGTCGGCCAGCGCGTAGAGCCGGAAGTCTGGGATGCCGAACACTCGACGAGCCGCTCGGACCAGATGTTTCGACAAGACCCTCAGCTTCATTTTGATTCCCAGATAAATGGCCGTGAAGTACAGGACCGCCACCAAGAGAGCCATCATGTTCTGCAGCCGGCTGTACTTCAACACCCGGATGTCCTCCAACTGATAGCTCTGCTTCATAAAACGGATCGTCTCCTCGATCCGCCAGCGCGTCAGATAGGCCTCAACGATGTGCCAGATGACCTTTCGACTTCGCTTCAACCGCAGATTCGTCAGCAACATCATCGGCTCCCGGCCGAAGCCTTTGACCACGACCAGCCCCAACTCGTCTGGATGATCCGGCAAGCGGACCCGGCGATAACCGACTTCCAACCGGCGCGGCTTTTCCCCATCACCGTCTTCCCGGGCGATGTATTCATGGAACAGCATCGGACAGTCCTGCGCGGCTTCCAACACGGACTCTTCCCGGTCCGTCAGGACGGTGCGGTCGCTTCTTACGCGGATGATGAACCGCAAGCCCTCATGTAAGAGATAACGATAAAGATAGCCGCGGTCTCCGCCTCGATCGATGACCCAGATCCCACGCTTCTGGGTCTTCGCCGAGACCTTCCCGATGGCCTCCCGCAGCTCGATGTTTTCGCTCTGGAAGTCGGGCGCCGTATGGGAGAAGAGCCGGCCATAGAGAGGCAGGATCTGAGCCGAACCCGTTTCCGCCCCGACGATGTTCAGTGTCCAGTAACCCCGATTCTTCGTCTTCTCGCTGCCGTCCCAGACGGTGGCCAGATGTTCCATCTTCTGCGCATACTTCTTGTGCACGTCGGAGAGATCCAGGATGAGCAGGGTCAGGTCCCGAACCCGCCCGGCCGCCCGCATCAATAACCGATTCGTCAACCACCTGGCCAAGCGGGGGTTGCGCAGCTGTCGGGATAACCGTTCGACGGTCTTCTTGATGGGAATCGGCTCGGCCAAGGCCCGGCTCACCTCCGTCAGCCGGACCGATTGCCGGGCCTGGATGCCATAAATCATCTCGGCCACGAAGCGGGCCAGGACCTTGGGGAAGCCCCGTGAAAGTTCCCCCGAAAATTGTAAAATCTGGGCTCGTATTTTGGAGGCGATTCTGGCAGAATCCATATGGGGTCTCCAGAGGGAAACTCGCGCCAACGAGTTCCTCGTGTTTTTGAGATGAGAGACCCCATTCTATTTCAAAGTTCCCCCATTTTTCCGATTCCAGATCGAAATCCGTGCAACTTGTCCGCTTCTTGGAACTTAGCCGATTTCAGACCAGTTTATTGGGGTAAGTCCTGTTACTCGTTCTCTTTTCCCGATTTCATGATCTTGGCCCAACTGTCCCGCAGCGTCACGGTACGGTTGAAGACGGGCTTCTCCGGCCGGCGGTCCTTGTCGGCCACACAGAAGTAGCCCAGCCGTTCGAACTGGACCTTCCGGCCCGGTTCGACCCGGGCCAGCGACGGCTCGACCCTGGCGTCCTTGACGATTTCGAGCGAGCGGGGGTTGAGATTGACCTTCCAATCCTCCCCTTCCTCCAGCTCGCTCGGGTCGCGCTTGCTG